>JAEWHR010000011.1 GCA_023387655.1 Bacillota bacterium | reverse complement strand
AGTTTTCACTACCACGAAATCCTTTTCTCCTAATTGCAGATTTAGTCTTGGTAAGGAATATCGATTTCCTTCTATTTTGCTAACTTCATTTATAGAAAGTACTTGCATACTATTCTCCCCTTATTTTTTCATACTATATTTTACTATATTTTACTCTCCTAATAATGTCAATTAAAAACCCTAATCAATTACAAATACAACAAAAAAAGCACCATAAGTATCACTTTTACTTACTGAATATATAGTCTTCGTAGAACAATATTCATTAAGTGGTATCAGTAATACTTATGATGCTTTCTATTCTTTGTTAAGCTTAGCCTAAAATAAATTTATCATGAACGGCCTTGATCGCCTGTTCTGTATAAGCTTCGTCAATTAATACAGTAATTCTTATCTCAGAAGTTGCAATCATTTTGATGGTTACACCAATATCAAATAGTGCCTCAAACATCTTTGCTGCTACCCCAGGGTTACTCATCATTCCAGCACCAACAACAGAAACCTTAGCTACCGCTGTCTCAACTTCGATATAGTCACATGCAAGACTTGTGTTTTTATGGCGTTTAATAACCTCTAAGGCTTCGTCAACGACATCTTCCGCAACAGTAAAACTTACATCCTTGGTTCCTTCGCGAGCTACCGACTGTAAAATAATATCAACATTGATATTATGGTTCGCTAAATGTTGAAAGAGCTTAAATGTTACTCCCGGATTATCTTGTAAGCCTATAACCGAGATTCGGGCAGTATTTTTATCTCCTGCTACGCCACTTATTAACATTTCTTCCATTTTTGTCTCCTCCTTAACAATGGTCCCTTCCGATGTATTTAGACTGGAACGTACAACGAGTTGTACTCCATATTTTTTAGCCATTTCGACCGATCTATTATGAAGTACACCTGCACCAAGAGAGGCTAAATCAAGCATCTCATCATACGTAATTTCATTAAGCTTTCTAGCATTCTTAACGTATCTTGGATCGGCAGTATAAACACCATCAACATCTGTATAGATTTCACAGGTATCTGCTTTAAGCGCAGCTGCAAGAGCTACCGCTGTCGTATCCGAGCCCCCGCGTCCAAGTGTTGCATAGTTATCATACTTATCGATTCCCTGAAATCCAGTAATGATTACAATTCGCTTCGCATCAAGTTCGTTGCGGATTCTCTCTGTATCAATATGCTTTAAACGGGCATTTCCGTAGGTTGAGGTTGTATGCATAGCTACTTGAAAAGCATTAAGTGATATCGCAGGAACACCGAGAGCATCCATCGCCATTGCCATGAGAGCTACCGAGGTCTGCTCTCCTACAGTTAACAACATATCTAATTCACGTTTCTTTGGATTTGGATTGATATCCCTCGCTTGTGCAATTAATTCATCTGTCTTTTTGCCCATGGCAGATAAAACTACTACTACATCGTGGCCTTTTTTATAATCTTCAATACATCGCTTCGCGACATTTAATATTCTCTCTTTGTTGGCAACAGAAGTACCACCGAATTTCTTAACAATTAGCATAGATGCCTCCTAAACCTTGCTTTTCCATAGAAAGATATTTCTTCTCCCATAGCCTGTTGCTTTATTTTATTAATCATCTTTTATTTCGTGCATGATTAATCGCATATTTTCTATGCTAACTTAACTGAAGCAATTTGTCAATGAGCTGATACCCTTCTTTTGTTATATTTCCACTTAATTTCGCTTCTTTTTCATTGTAATATCCAACTTTTTTTAACTCTTTTGTACTGTCATAAAGCATATAAGGCACAGGATCTGAAGTATGCGTCCGTATACAAAGCGGGGTTGGGTGATCTGGCATTACAAGCATTCGATAATCGCATCCCCTTTTGTTCATTTCCTCTACTATAATACGTATAACACGTCGATCTAATGATTCAATTGCTTGAATCTTATGCTGTAAATTTCCTTGATGTCCCATCTCATCCGGAGCTTCCACATGCACATAAGCAAAATCATAGTCCTCTTTTGTTAATGCATCTACTGCTGCCATTGCCTTTCCTTCATAGTTGGTGTGTAAGGTTCCATCGGCTCCAGGAACTTCTATTACCTTCATCCCTGCACCAACTGCAATTCCTTTTAATAAATCCACCGCCGAAATCATTACTCCTCGTTTTCCGGTTTTTTCTTCAAAGGACGATAAAGCTGGTTTTGTTCCTGCTCCCCAAAACCAGATGGAATTTGCTTTATTTAATCCTTTTTTTTGACGCTCAATATTAATTGGATGATTGTTTAAAATGTCATAGCTTTTCTCCATCATCTCCCTTAATTTATCTTCTTCAGGCAGATATCCCTCAATCACTCTACCAAGAATGTCATGGGGAGGTGTCAATTCTACCACTTCACCCTGATCCCAGATTAGGAGATGGCGGTAACTTGTACCTAAATAATAAGAGAACTCCTCTGTGCTAAGTTCCTTCTTCACTGCTTCTAAAAGAAGAGCTGCCTCCTCTGTTGATATCTCACTTGCGCTATGGTCTATGATTGTTTTTTGCCCATAAGGTACATCCTCTTCTGATAGCGTTACAATATTACAGCGTATTGCAATATCGGTTGGACTTAATGAAACACCGATACTTAATGCCTCAAGAGGGGATCTTCCAGTATAATATTTCTTTGGATTATAACCTAAAACAGCAAGATTTGCTGTATCACTTCCGGGTTTCATTCCTTCTGGTATTGTGTGACAAAGACCTATTTCTGATTTTCCTGCTAACTCATCCATGGTTTTTGTCTCTGCATACTCAAGTGGTGTCATACCATTTAAATTATCGATTGGCTCATCCGCCATTCCATCTCCAAGTACTACGATATACTTCATCTTATCCTCCATTTCCGATTGAACAAACATAACTCAACCTATCGCATTTTGCATTCCAGCTCTTTTTGTTAATGTGATGTTACTATAAATAAAAAGTACACTCTCTATATTCTTTTTATGTAAGATACTTTTCCAATTTAATATAAAACAATTACCTATATATTTGTAGGTGAAGAATGTAAACATCCTTCACCTAACTTTACTCAAGACATATAGGACAATTTATCCTCTTGTCTCATTCTTTATACGTACAATACATCCCCTCATGAATGTAACATGTAAGCATTAGTAATTTTTAAAAATTCATACCTTGTAACTTAAAAACATTATTCTAAAGTTTCATACCAGTTAACGTAAATATATTATTCTGAAAATTTCAAACTAGATAACATAAATACATTATTCTGAAAATTCAAACCAGCTAACTTAAAAATCATGTTTCAAGGTATAAGTTAAGTATTAACACCTAAAATTCTACACGAATACGATTAATCATCGAAAGCTTCTTTGACGCCTCTTCAAAAGCTTCCTCGGTCATCTTCTCTGTGATAAATGCATATTCACCTTCCACATCAGATACCGATACAACCTTTGCAATCTGGAAAAGATCCTTCGCAATTCCTTCTTCCCCTAAAGGAACACGAACAAAAAATTTACTCTCATACGTATTCATATCCGCAGGTATCAAGTTCTTACTACTCCACAAAGTCATAATATTCGTTCCTTCATGTTTGGTAGCATCTACAACATCAGAAACAACTGCACTTGCGGTTGGAAGTTTACCTGCTCCACTTCCATAGAACATAACATCACCTAGTAAATTCCCCTTAACAAGGATTCCGTTAAAAACATCATTTACAGCATATAATGGATGCTTATCGTTTATCATTTTCGGAGCAACCATCGCATAAACCTTTCCATCTACATTTTTGCTAGTTGCAAGTAATTTAATACTAGCATTTAATGCATTGGCATACTTAATATCTTCCGCTGTTATTTTCGTAATTCCTTCTGTGTAGATCTGTTCAAAATCAACGTGCATACCATAAGCAAGAGAAGTAAGAATTGCAATCTTACGGCAAGCGTCGAAACCTTCGACATCTGCTTCCGGATTACGTTCTGCATAACCAAGCTCTTGGGCTTCTTTAAGAACAGCTTCAAATTCAGAACCTTGGGTCTTCATCTTCGATAATATATAGTTTGTGGTTCCGTTTAAGATTCCTGTTATTTCCTCTATTTCATCTGCTGTTAACGATTGATTTAGAGGGCGTATAATTGGAATACCACCACCTACACTAGCTTCAAACAAAAAGTTAATTTTCTTTTGTTTCGCTATTTCTAATAGTTCCGCTCCGTGTCTTGCTACTAGTTCTTTGTTAGAGGTACAAACGGATTTTCCTTTTAATAATGCTTCCTTAACGTACGTATACGCAGGCTCCACACCACCCATAACCTCAACAACAATCTTTACTTCTGGATCATTTACTATGACATTATAATCATGAGTAATAATATCCTGAACTGGATGCCCTGGAAAATCTCTTAAATCCAGTACATATTTAATATCAACAATTTCACCAGCACGTTTTGCAATGGTTTCGTAATTTGTTTTTATTACTTCATATACTCCAGAACCTACGGTTCCAAATCCTAACACTGCTATCTTCATATAAATCCTCCATTCTGTCGCACTCGTGTGTGAAAATCTTAATTTATCACACTAACTCCTATCCGCGTGCATTCGCATAAATATCAAGATCAATTCATCTCTCCTATTATTTGTCAAAACCTCTCATTGTCTACTCTCTACCTAAAATCTTTAGGTAATGAACCCCATCAAGTGCTTCTATAGATTCTAACATCTGCGATAGTTCTAATGTGTCAGGCAATATCTCAATGCCTAGTGTTAGTGAAGCTATACCACCAATTGGTATGGTCTGATGAATGGTCAATACATTGGCATTGCTTTTTGCTATTTGCTTTAAAACCATTGACAATAATCCAGGAATATCATCCATCTGAATCATAAAAGTAATGGTCTTACCACGATTGTTTTCATGAAATGGAAGGATATCATCCTTATATTTGTAAAAAGAACTTCTACTGATGTCCACAGCATCTGTAGCCTCTTGTATTGTCATAACCCTCTCCGAATTCAGCAAGCGCTTCGCTTCAACTACCTTTAACAATACTTCTGGTAGTGCCTTCTTCTTCACTATATAGTATTTTTCGTCGTCCATAAGCCCTCCCATACCTCTAAATCAATTACATTATTGTATGCAGCACTTTGTGTTTGTACTACGAACACACATGTCCGTACTGAAAAGATATGTTACCACAATTTATCATTTTACGCAATACATTTTAATAAAAATCTAGATATTCCTTTTTAAAACGTTAAGTCTATCCGTTGCATGTCCATAGCAAAACGCTTATAATAGTAGGATAGATATAAGGAACAGAGGAATAGGCTTATAAATTTCGATTAGTAAAATTCAATAAATAACGAAAGGGTTGTTTATGTTATATATCGCTACTGCTCTCTATTTAGAGGCTTCTCCATTTATAAAAGAATTTGGGTTAAAGAAAAATTTAACCCATACAAAATTCGAAGTTTTTGAATCTGATGAAATTACCCTTATTATAACAGGAGTATCCGAGTTACAAGCTGCAATCGCACTTACTTACCTTTTTACAATAAAAAAACCAACTATCTCTGATTGCTTACTAAACTTTGGTTTTTGCGGTTCTCTTACAAAAGAGTATGCTCTGGGAGAACTCATACTTTGCAATAAATTAAGCTCTCAAGGCAACCCCCGCACTTGCTACCCCGACCTTCCTCCGATTCATCCATTTCAGGAGGCATCCATCCTAAGTTCCAAAACAATCATCACAAAAGAGGTTTCTAATGATTTAATGTTATCTCCCCAAACGAAACTAGTAGATATGGAGTCGTATGGCATTTATCAAGCTGCTATTCACTTCCTATCTCAACATCAGATGTTCTTTCTAAAGATGGTGTCTGACTATCCTAAGGAAGAAAACTCCACAACAGATGTAATAACTCGTTCTAAAAATCTTATTGTAGAAGGAATTGCCCCACTTCTTAGCTGGTGTAAGGCTTTTCTAATACCTTCTTGCTCTTCTCAAGTAAGGAGTGGTTCGTACTCTCAACACTTTATAGAGTTTACCGGGGAGGAAAAGGAGTTATTACAACAATTAGTAGAAAAACTATTCCTTACCTCAAGTATGGCAGCTTCCTTACAGCAGCATCTTATTTATGCCCGTTGTCAAAAGCGCTCATTAGTTCCTTTGCTTAAAGAATTTTTAAATCGTCAGGATGTTTGCAACTGTAAATCCAAAGTAGAAGGGAAACAATATGTCTACGAATTCAAACAACTACTTAAAGAGTAATTACTTTACTCATATTTATGTGGAAGAGGAGATATTAAATCATCCCCGTACCAGGCAGATTCTTAATCGATTTTCAAACGCTCAAATAATTTCAATTACACACTACAAAGATGTCTTTAATCGTACTCACCAGAGTTTTATCCATCAAAAAAACTCACCGAACTTGATTATCGCAAAAAAGCATGGCGAGCTTATCTTTCATGGAGCTCCTGTTTGTCAAGGTTTCGGGGAAGAGTATTTTTACTATACCTCAAGTATTATGAACTGTCTCTATGATTGCGAGTATTGTTATTTACAAGGAATGTATCCATCTGCTAATCTTGTTGTTTTTGTCAACTTAGAGGATATCTTTTCCTGTGTAACAAAGCTATTACAGGAGCACAAAGTTTATCTTTGTATCTCTTATGACACTGATCTCTTAGCGCTGGAAGGTCTCTTTGGTTTTGTCTCATCATGGTGTGAATTTGCAATGCACCATCCAGATTTAACAATTGAGATTAGAACCAAGAGTGCGAATCAGAAGGCATTAAGGGCACTTCCTGTGCTACCTAACGTTATTTATGCCTTTACACTATCCCCTGAAACTGTCATTGAAAGCTACGAACATGGAACTCCAAGCCTTTTTTCTAGAATAGAAGCTATTAAAACTGCTCTTTCTTTGGGTCATCTAGTTCGACTATGTTTTGATCCTATGATTTATGTTGCTAATTACAAGAACGTTTATGAGGAATTTTTTGATTATCTGTGGACTCAGATATCTCCAGATATGATTCGAGACATTAGCCTTGGTGTCTTTCGAGTATCCAAAGATTATCTAAAACGAATGAGAAAGCAACGTCCTCAATCTGCTATAATTCAATATCCCTATGAGCCAGAAGAAGGCGTTGCACATTATGGTAGAGATACTACCAAGGAAATGATGAACTTTGCTTATCAAAAACTTTTGGAGTGTTTCGATAAAGAACGAATTTTTATATGGGAGTAATCCCTTATATACATGGAGGTAAAAATGAAAACAGCTATTGTGACCGGAGCTTCCTCTGGTATCGGTGAGGCAATTGCAAAAAAGCTTGTATCTTTACAATATAAAGTATATGGAATTTCCAGAACTGCTAGCAAAGAGGATGCACTTTGTGATTCTCCAAACTTTCGTCCAATCTTATGTGATCTAACCAATACATCGAAATTAATACAAAGCATTACAGATATAAAAAAGCAGGAAGAGATTAGCTTATTAGTAAACAATGCTGGCGTGGGATATTACGGTCCTCATGAAGAATTAAATCCAAAGAAGATACATGAAATGACGACTGTTAATATCGAGGTGCCGCTTTTACTTACCAATCTTTTGTTACGTGATTTGAAAAAAACTCAAGGTACAGTTCTAAATATTTCTTCTGTTACGGCTACGAAAACAAATCCACATGGGTGCGCTTATGGAGCTACCAAGGCAGCTTTAAGTAGCTTTTCTTCCTCCCTATTTGAAGAAACTAGAAAATACGGAGTGAAAGTCATCACAATACAGCCTGATATGACTCAAACTAATCTTTACAGAAATGCGAACTTCAAAGAAGGAGCTACTCCAGATACTTATTTAACTCCAGAGGAAGTTGCAGATGCCGTTGAATATGCACTTTCCCTTCGAGATGGTGTCGTTCTTAGAGAAATAACAATAACACCCCAAAAGCATCAAATAACTAGAAAATAATTTATATATTTTTTATTATAATTATACCGTGTATTGAAACAATAAAAGAGCGTTATATCATAACTTTAGCATTTATGAAATAACGCTCTTTCCTATTATTTTATTTGTTTCTTCACAACTTCTATTGCTTTTTGTAGCTGATTGTCTTCCTCGTGGGCTATCACAACTTTTTGTTTTAATTCATCCTTTAACTCTACTACCACATCTGGGGTTATTCCTGTCTTATGAATACTTCTTCCTTTCGGAGTAAAGTAGTTGGATACGGTTACCTTCACGGCACTTCCATCAAACAATGGGAAGAGAGACTGAACAATACCTTTACCAAAACTTTGTGTACCTACGATAGTTCCCTTCTCGTAATCTTGGATAGCACCAGCGAAAATCTCGGAAGCACTGGCACTATTACCATTTACAATAACAGCTAATGGTACCTTTAATTCTTCCTTCGTTGTTGCATTCTCTTCGGCACGAGTACCATCTTTAGTCTCTGTATAAACTAATAGTCCCTTTCCAATCACACGATCAAGCATCTGAACTGCGGAGTCATATAATCCACCAGGATTATCACGAAGGTCAATCACAAGCCCCTTCATGCCTTGAGATTCTAAATCTGCTATCGCATCCATGTACTGATCCACTGTTATTTTATCAAACTCGAGAATACTGATATATCCAATCTTATCTTCTAGCATCTCATGTTCAATGGTTGGAATCTCAATCTTACCTCTTGTAATCGTGATCTCTATTGGATCATTTTCGTTTTCTCTTATGACAGTGACACGAACTTTGGTATTCTCTGCACCCTTCATTTTATTAACCACTTTGGTAAGGTCTACACCAGTTACCTCTTCATCTTCCACTTTGTAGAGAATATCTCCTGGTAGAACACCAGCCTTATAAGCAGGACCATCAACAAATGGCTTAACTATAGTAATCACACCGGTATTTACATTCTGACTAACAGTAGCACCGATACCATAGTATATTCCATTGGTCGTTTCCATAAGAGCATCATATTCTTCTTTCGTATAATAAGTAGAATATGGATCATTTAGAGCACTCATCATCCCCTTTAACATTCCGGTCTGATAATCACCCTCATTTACATCCCATAAATAAAAATTATTTACTAGGTTTTTCATGTAATTTAATTTCTTTTGAAATGTTGCTTCATCAACTGCTGTACTTTCATTGGTTCCTGTTCCATTTTTATTATTATCTGTGGACTGTGCAGACTCATTCGTATAGCCATTATCTCTTTGTGCTACAACATTTCGGTACAGTACACCAAAAGAAAGGCTACAAACAACTAAGGTACAGAGTACTCCGGATATTACACCGGTTACAAATCTATTTTTCATTCCTACCTCCAATCCTGCGCATGTTCTTTGCGCATATAAATTTTGTGCTAAAGATAACGCAGGCACTTTATTACATCCATTCCTACGCATGTCTCTGCGCATAACGAGAGTTTGTGCCATAAATTATAAGGCACAAAACCTCTGATGGAAAGGTATAAAATTTCTTTCCACTTTTATTAAGACATGATACAGCACAAGAAAACGAGTCGTACCACAGGCTTACTATTATCTTATTATACTTAATTGTAACTTATGTATTTAAGTGGATCAACATAAGTTCCATTTAATACTAAACTAAAATGCAAATGCGGTCCAGTGGAAATACCGGTGGAACCAACCTTTGCAATAACTTGCCCTTGTTTTACCGTGTCACCGACATTAACCAAAAGTTTGGAGCAATGCAGGTATCTAGTTTGAACACCATTACCATGGTCAATGACAACATAATTTCCCCCAGAAAGACTATAGGTAGCAGTAACGACATTACCAGCTAGGGAAGCAACAATATTAGCACCCATTGCACCTCCAATATCAACTCCTCGGTGGTAAGTACTTGCTCCTGCTGTTGGTGCATTACGATAACCGAATTTACTATATACATTGGGATCGCCAGGTAATGGCCATATCATCTGGCTTAACTCTTTGTTATCGGTCTGCTCTACACTAGAAGCATTGGAGGATTGGTTGGCTTGTTCCTGCTTTCTTCTCTCCTCTTCTTCCTTTCGTCTTCGCTCTTCTTCCTCTTTTCTCTTTCGTTCCTCTTCCTCGACACGCTTTCGTTCTTCTTCTTTGATATCCTCAATATTTTTTTCCTGATTTGCAATTTCATTAGAATACTCCGCAAACAATTCTTCATTGGCACCAATTGCCTCTGTATAACGGATGATTTCCTCACCCTTTTGTGCAGATAATGCAAGTAGTGTCTCCTGTTCATAAAGAGCACTTTCTTCCAGCGCTTCTAATTCTTCTAATTTTGCCTGTTGATAAGCTTCCTGTCTAATGATTTCTTCCTTCGTTTCAGTATAACGTTTTAACAGATTATCATCATATTCTGTAATTCTTTTCGAGTATTCTACTTGATTTAAGAATTCTACAATATTTCCCGAGCTTAGGAAAACATCCAATATATCCTCTGATCCATTCTCATAAAGATATTGTATACGTTTCTTCATCGTCTCATACTGTTTTGCTTCTGATTCTTTTGCTAACAAAAGATTAGCTCTAGTCACCTCAAGTTCTGCCTTTGCATCTGAAATCGAAGCCTCTAATTCCTCTATATGCAACGTAAGTTCATTTAACTGAATATCCAGTTCTTCAATGTATTTTAAAATATCGTTTTTATTCTTTTCTAGTTCTGCTAACTTTTTTTCAGTATCTTTTTTATTCTGCTCTAATTCTTTTTTCTTTTCTTGTGCCTCTTTTAATTTATCATCATAAGATTTATTAAAGAAAATACTATAACCTCCACTCATTGTAACTAGTTTTGGTGTAGAAAAAGCCTTGGCAGTAATATTATCATGTTCCCCAAAGCCAATATTTACAAAGGGTACAGAAAGTGCCATAACAAGTCCACAGGTGGCCATGTAATATGCTTTCTGTTTTCTTTTTTGCTTTACGCCTTGTTTCTTTATCGGCTTCTTTTGTTTCATTCTAACTCCTATTCCTGCGCATAATTATTGCGCATTGATTATCAATTTCTCTATTTGATGTTTCTTTTAATTTATTTTTCTTAGCTGTTTACCGAGAGTTATAAAACTACCTAGGAAACCAATGCCCACCCCAATTAACAAGCATACCGGGATTAATGTCTTAAACATCGTTCCAGTTGCCAAAAAATCTGCTTTCTTAAGCGGGCTACTAAAGCTGGTCATAAGATAGCTAACTCCTTTATTATAAACTACATGTAGCAAACCTAAAGGAATGATAGCTCCCACTAACCCTATTATGATACCCTCCACAATAAATGGAGCTCTTATAAAGAAGTCGGTTGCACCTATCAATTTCATAATGGATATTTCTTGTCTACGAACAGAAATTCCCATGGTAACTGTCGTGCTGATTAAGAACACAGCAACCCCTAATAATATTACAATGATTGCAGTTGTTCCGAAAGCTAAACCTTTATTAACTCCAGATAAGATATCAGCAATTGCTTCTGAATTATTAACCTGTCTCACTCCTGGTATTGATTGGAGATATCGCACTAATACTTCTTGCATCTCCACATCATTTAAGTACACAATATAATGGGCAGAATTCTCAAGCGGATTGTCATCACCAAAGCTAGCAGCGTGCTCTGGGTCAAGCTTAGTATTCTTATATTCCTCCCACGCATCATCCGCCGATACAAAATCGTATTTTGAAACTTCTGCTCTCTGTCCGATTTTGCCACCGATTAACTCAATTTCCTTCGAGGTTATTCCTTCGTTAAAAAAGACGGTTACACTAACACCTTGCTCTGCATTCTTAATAATATGTTGAAAGTTCATTAAAATACAATAGAAAATTCCAAACAAAAATAAACATGTCGTTATCGTACCCACCGATGCTAGGGAGAACATACGGTTTCGTTTTATATTTTTCGCGCCTTGTTTCACACTATAAGCAATCGTACTAATTTTTGGCATGTGCATAACCACCTTTTTTGTTGTCACTGATGAGAACGCCATTTTTCATCGTAATGACTCTCTTTTGCATCGCATCTACAATTTCACGATTATGAGTTACTACCACAACCGTAGTTCCACGCTTATTCACTTCATCTAACAAGCGCATAATTTCCCAAGAGTTTTTTGGATCAAGATTTCCTGTCGGCTCATCTGCAAGTAACATTACTGGATTATTCACTAGCGCCCTCGCGAGAGCAACTCTTTGTTGTTCTCCACCTGATAACTCCTTAGGATAAGATTTATGTTTCTCAGATAACCCAACGATTGAAAGCATCTTTGGAGTTTGTCTTCGTATCTCTCTTGCCGGTGCCTCGATTACTCTTTGTGCAAATGCAACATTTTCAAATACTGTACGGTCAGGCAGCAAGCGGAAGTCCTGAAATACTACTCCGATCGTTCTTCTATATTTACAAACCTGCCAGCGTTTTAGCCTAGAAAGCTCTCTACCAGCTACAAAAACCTTACCACTGGTTGGTTTGATTTCTTTCAACATTAGTTTAATTAAAGTAGATTTACCGGAGCCGCTTGATCCAACAATAAATACAAATTCACCTTTACGAATTTCAAAGCTTATGTTATTTATTGCGTGTGTTCCTTTTTGATAATCCTTACTAACATTCTGAAATAGGATTACCGGAGTTTCTATGTCTCTTAAATCCTTACTTATATCATAAGTTCCGGCCATGATTTTATCCTTTCCACGTATTCTAATATTGCCGCTGCACCAGCCTATCGTCAGACGAAGCTTACCGGAACAGCGGCAATGAAGCATTCTTGTGTTACCTTAAATTAATATTCCATATTCTCCATGTATTTCATGTATTTAACAACCATCAAGGCAATCTTGAAGGTAATCGCATCTTCAAAAACACGAAGGTCTAGATTTGTACTCTTTTGAAGTTTATCCAAACGATAAACCAATGTATTTCTATGAATGTATAACTGTCTAGAAGTTTCGGATACATTCAAACTATTCTCAAAGAACTTATTAATCGTTGTTAATGTTTCATCATCAAATTCATCTGGTGACTTACCATCAAAAATTTCACGAATAAACATCTTGCAAAGAGGCATTGGTAGCTGATAAATCAAACGGCCAATTCCAAGATTACTATAAGCAACTACGTTACGTCCACTGTAGAAAATCTTTCCTACATCTAACGCCATCTTTGCTTCCTTATAGGAACGAGAAACATCTTTTATCTCATTAACAATAGTACCAAAAGCTACATGAACTTTTGTCATAGCTTCGGTATTTAACATATCTAATATTACCTTAGCTGTCTTCATTAAATCATCGTAGTTTTCATTCTGCTTTACTTCCTTTACTAAGATGATATTCTTCTCATCTACTGCAGTAATGAAGTCTTTTGTCTTTGTCGAGAATAGTCCACGGACAGTTTCTAAGGCATTCGTATCCTTTTCATTCTTTGTTTCAATAATAAATACAACACGTCTAACATCTGTCTCAATATGAAGCTTCTTAGCACGGTTATAGATATCTACAAGCAAGAGGTTGTCTAAAAGAAGATTTTTGATAAAGTTATCCTTATCGTAACGCTCTTTGTAAGCAACCAAAAGATTTTGTATCTGGAAGGAAGCAATTTTTCCTACCATATATACATCATCACTATCACCTTTTACTAAGATGACATATTCTAGTTGGTGTTCATCAAACACCTTGAAAAATTGGTATCCCTGCAAAACCTGACTATCTGCTGGGGAATCCACGAATGCAAGTACAGCATTCTCATATTCGTCGGCATTGTTTATAGTACTTGCCAACGCTTTACCTTCTGTGTCCATAACACAGATATCAATTCTTGTAATTGCTTTCAGGCCTTCTATTGTATTTTGAAGGATTTGATTAGAAATCATACATACACCGAACCTTTCTTTATCTACACCAAATGGTGATTTTTATAGAGAGAAGCTTTGTTTTACTATATTGTTAGTGTCATAATACCCACTTATACTACTTGTATAAGTATCTCAATTCCTATTTTAACACTCATTTCGTAAAAAGTAAACTAAATTTCTTGTGTAATTTTTGTGTTTTTTATGTATAAGTGTTAAGTTAATAAATGAAAACATTAGTTTATTGACTAAATTAATTATTTTTTTAAAGAAAATGTAATCCTACTTTCTCAAAGCAATCTTAGTTCTATTCCGTAAGAGATGGAAAATAAGAGATTCTTTGGCAGAAATGAACAAAGTGGCTTCGCCACTCTAAGCTCCGCGAATCAACAAGTTCAGGGCGATGCCACTTTGTCGCGCCGAAGCGTCAGCGGAGTGCGCATCCCTCGGAGAGTTTTTTAATTTATAGGGCGCAATTTCCTATAAATTAAAGAAAGAGCCGTCCAACCGGACGGCTCATAACATACATAATTAGTGAGTAATAACCTGCTCTGTTTCCTTATCGAATACATGAATCTTAGTTAAATCAAGAGCGATCTGAATTGTATCACCAGGTCTAGCCTTAGTACGTGGGTTAACACGTGCTGTAATATCAAACTGATCGATTGTGAAGTATAAGAATACTTCTGCACCTAATAACTCATATACTTTAACAGTAGCATCAATTGTACTATCTGGAGACTGGCTGATGAACATCTCTTCATCCTTAACATCCTCTGGACGGATACCAAGAACAACAGTTTTATCAATGTAGTTACCATCAATAAGTTTCTTAGCCTTAGCTTCTGGAACCTTAATAGAATGAGAACCAAACATTAATCTAATGTCGTTGCCACTCTTAACAACCTTAGCATCTAAAAGATTCATCTGAGGAGATCCCATGAAACCAGCAACGAAAAGATTGTTTGGTCTATCGTAAAGATTCTGTGGAGTATCTACCTGCTGAATAACACCATCCTTCATAACTACGATTCTTGTACCAAGTGTCATAGCCTCTGTCTGGTCATGTGTTACATAGATGATAGTTGTTTCAAGTCTCTGATGTAACTTAGAAATCTCGATACGCATCTGTACACGTAACTTAGCATCAAGGTTTGATAAAGGCTCATCCATAAGGAATACCTTAGGATTACGAACGATAGCACGACCCATAGCAACACGCTGTCTCTGACCACCAGAAAGAGCCTTTGGCTTACGATCTAATAAATGCTCAATATCAAGAATTCTTGCTGCTTCATGTACTAACTTGTCAATCTGATCCTTTGGAGTTTTTCTTAACTTAAGACCAAATGCCATGTTATCATATACGGACATATGTGGGTATAACGCATAGTTCTGGAAAACCATCGCAATATCTCTATCCTTTGGTTCAACATCATTCATTAGCTTCTCGCCAATCCATAACTCACCAGATGTAATTTCTTCCAAACCTGCAATCATACGTAATGTTGTGGACTTTCCACATCCAGATGGACCTACGAAGATGATGAATTCTTTATCTTCTACTTCTAAGTTAAATTCTTTAACTGCAACGAACCCATTTGGATAAGTTTTGTTAATATTCTTTAATGATAAACTTGCCATTAATAGTTCCTCCTAATTATGATTCTTTTGCGCACTCTACACGTTAACATTCATGCAATCTAAGTAAAGTAATGAACTCACTTGGCATGAAAAATCAGTTACTAACATAGGTACATGATACTACATATCACCTATAAAAACCATATCCCATTTTAACAAATTAATTTTTAATGATTTGTGTAATTTGTATATTATCCTTTAGGATAAGTATTTTTACTCATAAAATCGCTTGGAATACGCTATTTTACTGTTTAAATTCAATAAACCCCTCTCCCATCACCTCTCTTACATCACTCACGATTACGAATGCTTTTGGGTCTTTTTGGCTCACAATATCAAGAACAGCAACAATTTCTTTCTTAGAAACTACACAAAACAACATCTTTTTATCCCTATTTGAATACATTCCAGTAGCGCTAAGTCCAGTCACACCACGGTCTAGTACATGTAAAATATCATGGGCAATCTCCTCATACTTGTCTGATATAATGTATGCCATTTTAGCAAATTTCAGACCCTCTAAGATTCCATCTGATACCTTGGCGGAGATGTAGATTGCGATAATTGCATATAGTGCAGCCTTAATATCAAAGACTAGGATACCGAAAATAACAACTAAGGCATCTACTATCATAAGTAACACTGGTACCGATACATGCTTCTTCTTCGCATGAATTAACATTGCTAAAAGATCGGTTCCACCAGTAGTCGTCATTGTAGATAAGACAAATCCCATACCTGTTCCGCCAATTGCACCACCAAATACTGCTGCTAATAAAAAATCATGATCAAACATGTTTTGTAATGGGATTAAATAAATAAATAGCGTTAGGGATATCGTTCCTAATAACGTTTTCCCAATGAACTTTTTTCCTATGATAAAAAGCCCTGCAATAAATAATGGTACATTTATAATAATATTAGTCAACCATACCGGAATTCCTACATCAAACGCTCGTAAGGTTAATTCCTTAATTGCAATCGCAAGTCCAGTAACTCCACCCGTTACCATCCCCATCGGATCATAAACCCAGTTTATAGAGATTGCAATTAATAAGGTTCCTAATAATAAGAAACAAAAATCTCTTTTTTTCGTTCTCTTTCCTAACCATTCCATACGAAAACCATAACTCCATGGATTCTATTTAATCTATGGAATAACTTCCTTTCACATAAATTATAGTGTTAGCCATTGTCTTCATCCCGCTGGCATTCGATGGTGACACATACTGATGATACAACTTTACACTGCTACTTTTCTTCGCCAATGCACCAGAGGTTGTATTAATCAGACCCTTACTTCCAAGTACAGTAGCTTCTCCACTATAAATAATGCATTCTGTACCTTCATTTAAGTATAAACTCTTCCCTTTTGCTATGTTCACCTTTTGAAAGCCATTTTGTGAAGAATCTCCACCAGACATCTCTCGTAATCTTAGTTCTAAATAACTTTGCGTAATTAGCGGATCCCCAGATGAACCAGGCTCCCCTGAGGCTGCTCCTGCAATCATACCGAAACGAAATATTCCGGTCCCTACCAATAATAGGATTAGTATTCCAATAATCTTCTTTTTCATGAATATGTCCTCCGCCAATTCTTATCGTTTCGTATATTATGGTTAGAAATTGTGAAACTTACAGTATAATCCTTTACATTATACCACATTTTATTCCAAATTCCAATCTAGCACATCTTAGAAAATCTTATGCGCATCTTGTACATTCCTATGCAAATCTTAAATATTCTTTTTACGCACCTTAGATAATGTTTTTCTTATCTTAGTTAATCTTTTGTGTATCTTAGAAATTCTTTTGTGCCTTGTGAATTTATGATATAATAAGTTACAATGAATGAAACACGAAACAAATATTTGATATGGAAAGGAATTGGAGCGAAAATGAATAAAGTTGCTCTTATAACTGGCTCATCTCGAGGTATCGGAAGAGCTATTGCTTTAAAATTCGCCAAACAAGGATATGCAGTTATTATCAATGGATCAAAAGAATCAAAGGAACTAGATTCTTTACAAAAAGAAATTCTATCTCTGTCGGTTCCTTGCCTTAAATTCGCAGGGGATATCAGCGAGTATCACGTGGTAGAGACATTATTTGAAGAAATACATCGCCAGTTTGGGAAACTCGATGTACTTATCAACAATGCTGGGGTTTCTCACATTGGTTTATTCACAGATATGACTCCGAATGAGTGGACAAGATTAATTCAGGTTAATTTTGTTTCTGTTCTTAATACTTGCCACCACGCAGTGCCTATGTTTGTATCAAAGAAAAGTGGACGAATTTTAAATATCTCCTCCGTATGGGGAACTTGTGGAGCTTCTTGTGAGGCTGTATATTCTGCAACCAAAGGTGCTATAAATTCCTTTACGAAAGCTCTTGCCAAAGAACTTGCTCCAAGTAACATTCCAGTGAATGCTCTCGCTTGCGGTATCATTGATACCGAAATGAATCAGTGCTTTACCAAGGAGGAACGAGAAGAGTTGTGCGAGGAAATTCCAATCGGGCGAATGGCAACCACAGAAGAAGTTGCTGATACTGTTTATAAACTTTGCGAAAGTAGTGTGTATCTTACTGGTCAAGTGATAACATTTGATGGTGGATGGATTTAA
>JAEWHR010000255.1 GCA_023387655.1 Bacillota bacterium | reverse complement strand
CGCCCATTGTGCAATATTCCCCACTGCTGCCTCCCGTAGGAGTTTGGGCCGTGTCTCAGTCCCAATGTGGCCGTTCACCCTCTCAGGCCGGCTATGGATCGTCGCCTTGGTGGGCTGTTATCTCACCAACTAGCTAATCCAACGCAGGTCCATCCTATGCCGATAAAATCTTTACTATAATCATCATGCGATGATCCATAGTCTATGCGGTATTAGCGTTCGTTTCCAAACGTTATCCCCCTGCATAGGGCAGGTTACCCACGCGTTACTCACCCGTCCGCCACTAAACAAGTAAGCTTCCATCCGAAGACTTCCGCTTACAAGTTCCGTTCGACTTGCATGTGTTAAGCACGCCGCCAGCGTTCATCCTGAGCCAGGATCAAACTCTCAAATGAAAATTTTTAACACAGTTAAAAATTTGACGCTAATTGACGCAAGTCAATTAGATGCATTTTTGATGTTTTAACCATTCAGAACAATTGCTGACTTCTAAGTTGCCTTAGTTATCAATCTTTGTTTCCGTTTACTGATTTAGGGTTGTGTCTCATTTGCATCAAACACAGTTCTTTGCCAAACATCTCTGCTTGGACTTTATTCTCAACGAATTTCAAGGTTGTTTCACTGTTCAGTTATCAATGTTCTATTTTTGTGGTTTCATCCACATTACTGACTATTTTCGTGATCAGCTTGATTATTTTATCATGTGAGCACTGTATTTGTCAAGTAGTTTTTTTATTTTTTTAAAACTTCATGTTAGTTTGTGTTTTTCTGTCTTTTTCGACAGCTTTCACATTTTATCATGCTTTCGTTAGAAAGTCAAGTGTTATTTTTGAAGTTTTTCAAATTGTTCATTCTTTTCGAACAATTTGTTTTTGTATTGTAACACATTCTTCTGTGTTTGTCTACATGATTTTTTTGGAAAATTCATTCCTCACATCAGTAGAGCGGAGAAAGAGGGATTTGAACCCTCGCGCCGCTATTAACGACCTACTCCCTTTCCAGGGGAGCCCCTTCAGCCGCTTGGGTATTTCTCCGAATTAGCATTGTTGCTTTTCGCAATGCTTGGACGCTTTTAAAAAGCTACCTTTATTTTATATAGCGAATACAATTTTGTATTCGAACGGAGAATGTGGGATTCGAACCCACGGTCCCTTTCGGAATCACTGGTTTTCAAGACCAGCCCCTTAAACCACTCGGGCAACTCTCCGGATGACGCTCAATTAGTTTAACATAATCATATATTCATGTCAAGCACTTTTTCGCATGTTTTCGCTAAAAAATACTTGTAATTTTATCCATATGTTTTTACTAGAAATCTATCGATTCTTTCAACAACGCTTCTGCAATTACTATATCTTCTGGTGTTGTTAGTTTAATATTAGTATACTCACCTTGTACCAAGTGAATTGGATATTTATTAAGACATTCAACGATCATTGCATCATCTGTAATCACAGCACCATGATATGAGCTCAAGTTATCGTAAGCTTCTTTTAATATAGAATACTCAAACGCCTGGGGTGTTTGCACCATATAGACATGTTCACGTTCTGGTGTACTATCGATTACCCCATCTCGAGATGACAATTTAACTGTATCTTTCGAAGGGACTCCGACGATGCATGCCTTCTTTCTAATAACCTCAGAAATCACAGTGTTAATTGTATTTGCTTTTATCAATGGTCTAGCACCATCATGGACCAATACATAATCTGTAGTATTAATTTCGTTTAACCCACTTAAAACCGACAAATATCTTTCAGAGCCACCTTCTACAACATGGGCTACCTTTCGAAATCCATATGGCTTAATAATCTCTTCCTTTACATAAGAAATATCATCTTTTCCAACTACTACAATAACCTCAGTTACAAGGCTATTTTCAAAGGCTGCGAGTGAATAGTATAGTACTGGTTTATCCTTCAATAACATATATTGTTTTGATACACTACTATTCATTCGCTTCCCTTGCCCGGCAGCTAATATAATCGCTGTTATCTTTTCCATTTCTTCACTCTTTCCTCTTAACGTTGACCTATCTTTAAGTTAGGTACCGCATTCAAATCTAATCCGCTAAAGTTCCCCTTTAAATATTCATAATATGCTGCTGCGCCTATCATGGCAGCATTATCCGTACAGAATAGAGGTGTTGGGTGATAGAACTCATAATGATTCTTATTGCAAGCTTCCTCCATCGCAGAACGTAATGCACTATTGGACGCAACACCTCCTGCAATTGCTATTTTTCTCATACCATACTCTTTCGCTGCTGCCATTGTATGAGAAACCAAAACATCAACAACTGCTTCTTGAAAAGAAGCTGCTACATCTGCACGATTGATTTCTTCTCCCTTCATAGCACTTGAATTAATATAGTTTAGAACAGCTGACTTAACACCACTAAAGCTAAAATCAAAGGGACAACCTTCTACACTTGCTCTTGGAAAAGCAATCGCGCTCTTATTACCCTCCTTCGCTAACTTATCAATCTTAGGCCCTCCTGGATAGCCAAGCCCGATTGCTCTAGCTACCTTATCATATGCTTCTCCTGCCGCATCGTCATGAGTTCTTCCAATTATCTCATACTTACCATATTCATTCACTAGTACTAGATGTGTATGGCCACCTGACACAATTAAACATAAAAAAGGTGGTTCCAAGTCTTTATTCTCAATATAGTTTGCGCTAACATGTCCCTCAATATGATGAACGCCAATCAAAGGTAATTTTGCAGCATAACTAATAGCTTTTGCCTCCGCAACTCCTACCAGTAAGGCTCCAACAAGGCCTGGACCATAAGTGACTGCTACAGCATTCATATCTGATAATTCCATTTGCGCATCGGTTAACGCTTCTTCAATTACCTGATTGATTTTTTCCATATGCTTTCTTGACGCTATCTCTGGAACTACACCACCATATAAGGTATGTAAATCTATCTGAGATGAAATAACATTAGATAATACTTCTCTACCATTTTTCACTACAGCAGCAGCAGTCTCATCACACGATGATTCAATCGCTAAAATATATACATCTTTTTTTATCTCTACATCTTTTAGATATTCTTCCATTAAAACCTCCATAATTTCAAACAATATATCGTATAAGCTAAGCTGTCACAAAGGACTTCCTCTATCCTTTATGACAGCTTTATCTTAATCTTATAAATATAGACGTAATTATTCTGCATCTGATTTATCAGCTATTCTCCATCCAAGAATCTTATATAAACCAGCTTCATCCTTTCGAAGGAGAAATTCTTGACAGACTACATCGAATTTTTTCCCTTCTTTTATAGAATAGGTAGCAAGAAGTCTTGCGAAGTCTTCTCCATCTTCATTCCAAGTAATGATATTATCCCCTGAGTCTATAGAATAGCTTTTTATCTTACGTTCAGATTTCTGGTATTCTGTAACCTCTATTGCTAAATTCATAAGATATTCATCAGAGGGATTCGCTTCTAATAACTCTTCATCATATAATGCCTGAACTTTCATTCCAAGCGCTTCAAACTCTTCATCTGTAAGCTCATCATTATGAATACACATTGAAAATCTACTATACAGCTTAACTACTTCTCTTGGTGTAGCTGGATATGTACTTTCTAAATCCTTCTCCAGAAGCTTTTGTGCCTCTGTTAGTACAACCTCTGGCTCCGCCTTTTCTTTTTCTTCTCGATTATACAAATAAGTAAATGTCCCGACAATTACACACCCTATTATAATCATCGTTATTACTGTCATAATCGTATTTTTCTTTGAGCTTTTCTTAGAACCCTTCATCGAATTAGATCCTTTCCCCGCAGGCCACCTTTGCGGAACAAACATAAGAGAAGAATAATGTCATGCATCAAGTCTGCATTTTTTGCAGACATTTCTTCATGTAAATGGTCTTTTCATTCACACTAACACTTAAGAATTATCTTGAAGCAATAGAAAGCTTTTCGTTAAAACCCTCTACTGCTTTTTTCTTATTCATTTTTATTAAATTCTAGTGTGATACTCTTTCTGTCTTTTCCTGCTTTCGCATTCGGGAATATTTCTTTTGTTTCTTTCATATATTCCTCCGGTCTGGTCAGGGAAGGACTATAATGAGTCAGCCATAATTCCTTTACTTGCGCTTGTTTCGCAAGCTCTGCTGCCTCATAAAAGGTCATGTGCTTATTTTCTACAGCATTGCTCTGTTTTTCTTTTTCACCATACATACCCTCACAAATAAATAAATCAGCCCCCTGAGCTTGCTCTACAATTTGGTGTACTGGTCTGCTATCTGTGCAATACGTAAGTTTTATTCCTTTCCGTTGTGGACCTAATATCATGTCTGGCGTAAAGATTCTACCATCTTTTTCTATCGTTTGTCCTTTTTGAAGGCGACTCCATAACTCTTTTGGTACCTGATTCTCCATCGCCATTTCTGGAATAAATCTTCCTGCTCTCTTCACCTCTATAGTATATCCGTAACATATTACATTATGATTCACACGAAATGCATGAATCACATAATCATTAATCTGAATTGTTTCTTGCGGGCTAGTAACCTCAATGAAATTTAATTCAAATGGTAATTCAGGAGCAATTACTCTAAGCGCACTCACTACACGTTCCAGACCCTTCGGGCCAATAACAGTAACAGGCTGTGTTCGATCTGCATTTCCCATTGATAATAATAATCCGGGTAAACCACTAATGTGATCACCATGATAGTGCGTAAAACAAATCACATCAACAGAGTGAAAGCTCCAACCTTTTTCACGAATTGCTACTTGCGTTCCTTCTCCACAATCTATCAATAAACTGCTTCCATTCAGACGGGTCATCAATGCTGTAAGCCAACGTCCTGGCAATGGCATCATCCCGCTTGTTCCTAATAAACATACATCAAGCATAATAAATTCTCCATATTAACTATCTATTCAAACGCATATTTTCCTGCATAGCATTTAGTTAATGCCAAGTTTGCGTATATATTCTTAACTTTTTTACACATTCCAATACTATTTCAATAAACGAATTAAAATATTCTTCCATACGACAATGAGTTTTCTTAAAATCTAAAATTTTGTTAAAGAAAGGAGTTTTCTAACACTGTAAAAACTCCTACTTGTACCTAATCTTAGCATATTATATACCCATAGGCAAGAAATAATTCAAGTCAAAAGCCTTGTGATATACATCACAAGGCTTCTGACTTCTCGATAACATCAATTGGTATTTTAAAGTGCGAAATCAACTGATCATAGCAGCTTTCACAAATAGTAAACCTGTGAACTTCAAGATCTCTGCTTGAAAAAAACCCCCACTCCTTTGACACAACAAAGGCATCTTCTAGTAATATCCCTTTTTCCATACGCAATGCTCTGCCACAGACATTACAAAAAAGAGCATTCTTCTTTCGTTCCTTATTCAAATGAGCCATAGCACATTCCTCCACTTCCTCATTATACAATGAAACTAAGGTAAAACACAGTGGAAATCACTGTAAGTACTCCTTTATTTCTGTTAAAGACTCCCCAAAAATTCAGTAGAAATCTAAAAATTCAACCACATAATTATGGCATCTTCTGTTGGATGTGCATAAAATTCTTTACGCTTACCTACACTTTGGAATCCTAACTGCTTGTACAAATGGATAGCAGATTGATTACTTTCACGAACTTCTAAAGTTACCGCTTCTATCTTACATAACTTAGCCTGTTCTAATAAGGACAATAACATACGTTTTCCTATCCCCTGTCTGCGTTTTTCATTTTTGACACAGACATTTGTGATATAACCTTCCCCCGCAATATTCCACATTCCACAATAAGCAACAAGTTTTCCTTCGTCCTCCACCACCAGATAGATATGATCTTTTTCAGTCGCTTCTTTTAAAAAGCTCTCTTCACTCCAAGGATCAGAAAAAGTTTCCTCTTCGATAGCCGCCATCGCCTTGCTATCACTTGGAAGCATTCTTCGAATTATCAACTTCCTCTCCTTTCGAAAGAGACTCTTCTCTTTCCCTCTCCGCCTGGGATTTTCTTAGATACGTTGGGATATGCTCCATCGCAGATTCCAACTTTCCTTCTTTTATATAATGAAACGCAAGAGCTCCAAGAGCTCCTGCTCGCTGTTTAGATAAATGGGCAGGTGCAAAATAATATGGTACCTTTGTATTCTCTATCAATTTCTTTTGATAAGCTTCTACCCCATCTCCAAGATAAATTACAGGTCGTTGATAACTGTTAACAAGATCTATCATCTCTTCTACGTCACAAGCAGTTTGCTCTCTTATTATATGAAATTCATCTTGTACAAAGGAATATAATCCAGTATACACTTGATTTCTTCTAGCATCCATCAAAGGACAAATGATAGCTTCCGATGCATATAAGTTATAGGCAATTGCATCTACGGTTGGTACCGCAATAATTGGTTTGTTAAGCGCTAGCCCTAACCCCTTTGCAGTTGCAGAACCAATACGAAGTCCTGTAAAAGAACCCGGTCCTTTTGCCACTGCTATTGCATCGATTTCTGACATATCTAGTCCTAACATTTTCACACATTCATCAAGCATTGGTAACAATGTCTGTGAATGTGTTTTTTTATAGTTCACAGTATATTCAGCCAATAATGTTTCTTCTGTCATAATAGCAACAGAAGCTACTAATCCTGAACTATCTAGTACTAATATTTTCATACTAACATCCATTCTGGCGCTTTAGCACCTTTTTTTATCCACTGTTACATTTGATTTTCTTCTACCGAAATTATACGATAGTCAAATCCCTTATCCAAATCCTTCTCTATCGTTATCTGGATATAATCTTCTGGCAATAACTCCTTAATACGAACTGCCCATTCAATCAGGCAAACACCATTTCCATAGAAGTAATCCTCGTAGCCGATTTCCTCCATTTCCTCAATATCTTCGATTCGGTATACGTCAAAATGATATAGGGGAAGCTCTCCTTGTTCGTATTCTTGTACAATGGTAAAGGTAGGACTACTGATAGGCTCCGTTATCCCAAGTCCAGCAGCGAATCCTTTGGTAAACACCGTCTTTCCAACTCCCAGATCCCCGCTTAGACAATATACTTGTCCTCTTTGTGCGTTTTCACCCATTAGCTTTCCAAGGCGGTAGGTATCCTTTTCCGTAAAACTTTCGTATTTCATACCCTCTCTACCCTCTATTTCTTAAACTTTTTTCTCGCTTCAGTTGCATGCTCCATTACTAGTTTTTTTACTTCTTCAGTTTGCCCAGAGAGAGCTTCCTTAGGTAAGATATAAGCCCCACGCATTGACAAATAGAAGTAGAAAGCATGTTTTGTTTCTACTGCCTTCCAGATATCTGTCCAATTTATTAGTATTTTCTCTTCTCCTTGACTTACTAATATCCCTTCCTCATTGATAAAATAATCAATCGGCTTTTGGAACATCGGTGTCAGTTTCACTTGTTTTGCAGCTTTGTAATAAAGCAAAATAGGATTAATAATAGTAAATAATGATGCAATCAATATGAGCATTAAATTACTAAAAGCTTGTCCACCGCCTGCACCAGCAAAAAGAAGAACTAACGCACCCACACTAATAAGTACATTTATAATTCCGGATACACCAATGTATGCATGGTGCATCAGAAAACGATACATATCGCTAATCTTTGTTTGGTATTGAAACATTATCTCTTTTCCCATGCTACCTCCTCGTCTCTTAAGTATACCGAAAAAAGGGTATCTTTAAACGTATTGTTCAACCATTTAAGGAGAAGCAATTGTAAAAAGACACCCTCTTCCTTGCATTTGATAATGCAATTATAGCAGATTACATCGAAATTTCAAGTCTATGCAAACACAAGTTATCTGTTCTAAGACAGAAATTTTTCTAAGCATTATAATCTGCTTTTAGAATTTTACTTATGTTCTTATAAATCAAAATAGTGATGATAGATACCAATGTATATTTTATTAAATTAAATGGCGCAACTGCTAACACAACAAAAGTAAACATACCCTGAATAGCAGATATTTTCTCTGTTCCCTGTGCAATAAACGCTTCAATTGGTGTATGAAAAGCCTCTGCATATTTAGGTAATAAAACAAAAGCATTCAGGAAACATCCAGCCAATGTAGTTGTTATTGTACCAACAAGTAGCCCAATCGCAGCATTTCTTTTGCTCTTTCTTAAGAAATAGAAGAAGGATGCTGGAATAACAAATGCACAACCCATTAAGAAGTTCGCAAACTCTCCTACAAATGCTGTTGTGGTACCATCCGTTAATAGATTAAGAATAACTTTAAGAAGTTCAATTGTTATCCCTGCTACCGGACCTAAGGTAAAGGCACCAATAATCACTGGAAGTTCACTAAAGTCAAGTTTATAAAAACCAGGTGCAAACCATAATGGAAACTCAAAGAACATTAAAACGATTGCTATCGTAGATAGTACTGCTATAATTACCATCCTGCGTATACTTTGGTCTCCTCTTCTTTTTTCCAATCCGATTTTTCTCCCAATGACGCGCTCTGCCGCATAAGCAGATCCAACAATAATTGCAACAATAGCTACACTTAGCAGCAAAAATCCGACATTGGTTTTTGCTATTTCCATTAATTTCTCCAAGTTTTCCATCATATCGTCTCCTTTTAATGAAAGGAAGGTTCTAGGAGTATCCACTGTATACTTCGCATGAATAGACTGACGCGCTGTCACGAAAGTGACTAACTACCTTAGCGCGTCATGCGCACCCTTAGCGGAGCGTTTTTTAATTTATAGAGCGCAATTTCCTATAAATTAAAAAAGCCCTGATAGTATTCTATCAGGGCGGCTAAATTCACGTATCACGCTACGTTTCAGTGTGTTGTGCTTCAAAAGAAAGATTATAACATCCCCTAATCATTCCTTTACTTCACCAACTTCTTCTTTCATCCAGACTATACTGTCGGTTTTGGAATTCAGTAATCTTTTTTACTGTCACCAAATCAACGAGATTAACTCGCTCGCGGACTATACCGCCGGTCGGGAACTGCCCCCTGCCCCGAAGAACTTCCTTATTTAATTTGCATAAATATTCTATCCCTTAGC
>JAEWHR010000248.1 GCA_023387655.1 Bacillota bacterium | reverse complement strand
ATTAGGAGGCTTTATCGTTATGTTTCAGGAGAAAATATGGATTATTATTCCCTCATTAGAACCAGATATGAAAATGATATCTTTAATTGAAGACTTAACCAAGGAAGGCTTTCAAAATATCGTCATTGTGAATGATGGAAGCAACGACGATTATTTAACACTATATAATATTGCTAAAGAAAAATATGGATGCAAGGTTCTTACGCATGGCGTGAACTTAGGAAAGGGACGAGCAATAAAAACGGCATTAAACTACCTAATAACAGAAACTAATGTGGCTGGAGCTATTACTGTAGATTCTGATGGTCAGCATAAAATTAAAGATATTTTAGCATTGTCAAAAACAGTGATAGAAAACCCAAATCACCTTATCCTTGGGTGTCGTACTTTTACCAAAGAGGGTATACCGTTTCGTAGTAAAGCGGGTAATATTATTACAGCAAAAGTGTTAGCGATACTTTGTGGCATGAGAATTTCAGATACACAGACTGGACTTAGAGGGTTTGGGCGAGATCTTATGAGAGATCTTTTATTGGTTAAGGGTGAAAGATTTGAGTATGAGATGAATATGCTTCTTTTTGCCAAAGAGAAGAATATCGCAATAAAAGAAATCTCAATAGAAACTGTATATATTGAGGGGAATGCCTCCTCTCATTTTAATCCCTTAGTTGATTCATTAAAAATATATTCTGTTTTCTTAAAGTTTATTTTAGCCTCATTTTCTTCCTTTGTTGTTGATATTATCCTTTTTGCGATTGCTAATCATTTGCTAAAAAACTATTTTCCTGCCAGTTATATCATGATATCTACAGTGTTTGCTAGAGTGATATCCTCCCTCTATAATTACAACGTGAATAAAAGAGGTGTGTTTCACTTAGAGGAAAAAAGTGTAGCCACTTTAATAAGATATTATATCTTATGTATCATACAGACAATACTGTCAGGGGTAGGAGTATCAACTTTGTATCGGTTATTGCAATGGAATGAAACTGGGATTAAAGTTTTAGTGGATATTGTTTTATTCTTTCTTAGTTTTCAAATACAAAGAGAGTGGGTATTTAAAAAAAAGAAAACGTTCTTCCAATGAAGTATAAAGTTTGATATAAAAGAAATGCGTTTGGAACTTAGTAAAAAATTATAAACGAAGGTTAGTATTAAAACCTTTAGGTGTCAGTTTGATAAAACGACACCTAGAGGTTTTTTTATAATTGAAGCTGTTATCTTTATTAGAATTCAAGTTGTTATCTTTCTATACGATATTCGTAATGCTGGAACAAATACTTAAATTGGCATTCCAACAAATAAAGAGAGAATAAATTTTAAAAAATCTGATGTGAAATATAGTACCTAGAAGAAAAATAAGCAATAGTCTGATTCAAAAGGATATGTTTTCTGAGTTATCTAATTGGGAATGATGCTTGTAACTATAAGATATCTATGGTAGTATTTTTGTATAAAAGATTTAAGAAAGAAAGGGTTCATGCGATGCAGCTGACAGATTCCTTGGGAACAATTAAGGGAATAGGAGAAAAAACCGAACAAAAATTTCATAAACTATCGCTGTTTAGCGTGAATGATTTAATAGAGCACTATCCTCGTGGGTATGAGGTATATGAGATGCCAAAACCGATCAGTAGTGCGATGGAAGGAACTACGATAGCGATTGAAGCAGGAATTGCTACGATTGCAGAAATTAAGAAAATACGAAATCTTCAGATTATTACCTGTATGGTTCGAGATCCATCAGGAATGATAAAGCTAACATGGTTTAATCAGCCTTTTTTAAAGAATACATTGCGTTTAGGTGCAAGGTTTATCTTTCGTGGTAAAGTGACAAGAAAGAACGGGACTTTGGTTCTTCAGCAGCCAAAGATTTATAAGCAAGAAGAATATCGCGTTTTGTTAAATGTCATGCAACCAATTTATTCTTTGACAGAAGGTTTAACCAATCATGCGGTTTCAAAAGCTGTGAATGTTGTATTAAATCAGATTGATGATTTTAAAGAGTTTTTGCCAAAATCGATATTAAAAGAACAAAACTTAATATCAAGAAAAGCTGCAATTAGAGAAATTCATTTTCCAAAAGCAAGAGAGACAATGCTAGAGGCTAGAAGACGATTGGTCTTTGATGAATTCTTTTTATATACTGTTATATTACAAAGGATACGAGAGAACAAAGGTAGTGTTTTAAATGGATTTGTTATCAAAGAACAGCAAGAGGTTTCTGAGCTTATTGCTGATCTTCCTTATGAATTAACGAATGCACAAAAGAAGGTTTGGGAAGAAGTAAAAAAAGATATTCTTAGTAACACCTCGATGAATCGTTTGATTCAAGGAGATGTTGGTTCTGGTAAGACAATACTAGCAGTATTAGCCTTGTTGCTTGTTGCAAAGAATGGTTATCAAGGCTGTTTTATGGTACCAACGGAAGTTTTAGCAAAACAGCACCTTCTGGCACTTCAAACGAGTTTAGCAAAGTTTGATATAAAAATTGAGTTGTTAGTAGGCTCTATGACAGCAGCACAGAAACGAAGTGCGTATCAGCGAATAGAAAATCATGAAGTCGATATTATTGTAGGAACACATGCGCTAATCCAAGAGAAGGTTACGTATGATAAACTTGCCTTGGTTATCACAGATGAACAACATCGATTTGGTGTAAAGCAACGAGAGAGCTTACTAAATAAGGGGGATAACCCTCATGTACTTGTTATGAGTGCAACTCCGATTCCACGAACGCTTGCTATCATTTTATATGGGGATCTTGACATATCTGTTGTAGATGAATTGCCGGCAAACCGTTTGCCCATAAAGAATTGTGTAGTAGATACCACCTATCGAGAAACCGCTTATCGTTTTATCGGTAAGCAGATTTCGGAGGGTAGACAAGCTTATGTCATCTGTCCAATGGTGGAAGAAAGTGAAACAATGGAAGCGGAAAATGTAGTAGAATATACGGAGAAGTTAAAGGAAGCCTTGCCTTCTATCAATGGAATTGAATATCTTCATGGTAAGATGAAACCGAAAGAAAAGGATGATATCATGGGGCGTTTTGCCTCCGGTGAAATCAAAGTCTTAGTATCTACAACAGTAGTTGAGGTAGGTGTTAATGTACCAAATGCAACTGTTATGATGATTGAAAATGCCGAACGCTTTGGATTAGCTCAGCTTCATCAGCTTCGTGGTCGAGTTGGAAGAGGAGCACATCAGTCATATTGTATCTTAGTCAGTGGTTCAAGTGGTAAAGAAACGATGGAGCGTCTTGAGATTTTAAACAAATCCAATGATGGATTTTTTATAGCAAGTGAGGACTTAAAGCTACGTGGACCAGGCGATTTGTTTGGTATTAGGCAAAGTGGAGATTTGGAATTTAAAATTGGAGACATTTATCAGGATGCATCGATTTTAAAGGTGGCAAATGAAACTGCAAAGAATTTAACAGCAGAAGAATATCTTAGTCTATGCAATAATTATCCTGCTCTACAAGATAAGTTTGAACGGTTAGCAGTAAGTACCTTGTAAAAGATTGCTGTTATCTAGTAAATAGTTAGAATTGCTTCAGAAAGGAAGGGAGTGTTACCCCTTTCCTTTCCATTTGCAGTATAGTATAATGAAAGAGTTTAGGGAAGAATTGTGCGAAAGTATAATTTTACTCTATTGGAGATTTTTCTAACTCCTTCATCAATGATAAAACCGGGAGTGGTGATTACCATGCAGCAAAATATCTCAGAGAAAAAACTAAATCTTATTGCGCAGAATAACTACAATATTCTAGTAAAATACTGCTCTATTTTGGAAGAAGAAGGATACTGGGAACAACCTCAGAGCTACTTAAATCAATCGATTTATGAAATACTAGACCTTTATCTTTCCTCCTGTCTTATTCATGTTGCATATATACTCCGAACATCCTTACAGGAGAATCAGAAATTCATTCTTGCTAATTTGACACAAACTAATCCGTTTGAAGTTTCAATGTTGGATGGAGTCAGCGAACAAGCAAGGGCGGATGCGGAAAAAATTTATCAATCCCCTCCGATTCTACTGCAATTATTTGGATTACGTGACACTAAGAAAAACACTGGTTTGCTTGGTTTGTTTTTTGATGCAATTATTAATATTTTATTGGTTATGGCATATCTTAGCGCGGTGGAAACTGCAGTTTATATGCGTTGCTTGCAAGCTTATTGTTCCAGTGTTAGCGTATTTTTGCGCGGTGTTGATTACAAGAGTACGATAGTGGATGAACGCTATTTGTTTAAAAAGGTCAGTGTTGGTGATTTAGAATCTAGCACACAACGTTTGCTTGAAGCTGGTGAGTCGTTTGAGGATTATTTAAAGATAAGTTTATATTATAGAGAAAAACAAAACATCAATTGTGACCTGAAAGAGTTACCGCTTGAAACAGTATTAACTCCGATGAAAGATGAAAATACGGCGTATGAAGTAATGAGAATAGAAGCCGCTTTTGAAAAAAAGGAAGAAGAGGAACTTAACTCTTTATTAAGGGAATTAAATGATTTAATTGGATTAACTGAGGTAAAAAAGGAGATAACTTCACTCATTAATCTTATTAAAGTTAAGAGATTACGTGAAAAATACCATTTACCACAACTTGAGATGTCCTATCACATGGTGTTTTCTGGAAGCCCTGGTACAGGAAAAACAACAGTTGCTCGCTTAGTAGCAGGAATTTATAAAGAGCTTGGATTATTATCGAAAGGGAATTTAGTGGAGACGGATCGTGCAGGGTTAGTTGCTGGATATGTAGGACAAACAGCTCTTAAGGTAACGGAAGTTGTTGAAAGAGCAATTGGTGGAGTCTTGTTTATAGACGAAGCTTATGCGTTAACACAAAATATTGGTTCCAATGATTTTGGTGGGGAAGCGATAGATACCTTAGTAAAATTAATGGAAGATCATCGAGATAATTTAGTTGTGATTGTTGCTGGTTATACCGAAGAAATGAAGCAATTTTTACGCTCCAATACTGGATTGGTTTCTCGTTTTAATAAGTTTATAGAATTTCCTGATTATACGAAGGAAGAATTATTAGCCATACTTTATGGGATGGCACAGAAGAATGGTTTTATGATAGAAGATGATGCGATGCAAGCAATGGATGCTTATTTGGATGCCTTACATTCAGATCAAAAGAAAGAATTTGGGAATGCTAGAGGGATTCGAAATGTGTTTGAAAAGCTTGTTGTAAATCAGGCAAATCGCGTTATTACATATGAATCTCCGACTTTGGAGCAGTTATCCATGATTGTTCTTCAGGATGTAACGATGCTTCTTAAGGAAGAGAGATAGGAGGATACCCATTGATCGCAATACTATATCTGATGATATGTTTTATTACAGGATGTATGATATGCACCTTTGCATTTCCAAAATTAAGTGATGTAACAACAAAGTCTTTTCGTGGAAATCCAATAAAAATTAATCACTATTTTGTTTTGTTACCAGCATGGTTTATTTCTGGAACCATTTTGGTGACTTGGCTCGTCTATATATTAGCTCTTATTTTCAGAAATAATACTCAACCGCTTATTTATGCTAATGGTATCGCTATGTCGATCTGTTTGGTGGCATCGTCTTTGTATTTGATTCAAAAATTCTGGTCAAAAAAAGTACTTAGAATGGCGGAAAGTGCTACATCAGAAACTAAATTCAGCTTAACAACCTCTGAATGGATATTCTTAGCCCTTGTAGTATTTTTATCGATACAGTTAATGTGGCAAACATTATTTGTAGCTCATGGTCAGTTATATATAGGAAATTCTGTGTTTAGTGACTTTTCACCTCACATTGGTATGGTACGTTCCTTTTCTCACGGTAATAATTTTCCAACAAGCTATTCTCATTTTGCAGGAAGTGATATAAGGTATCATTTCATGTTTCAATTCTTAGTTGGTAACTTAGAGTTTTTGGGTATGCGACTGGATTATGCCTTTAATATACCAAGTGCAATTGGTTTGATTAGTACGTTTAGTTTACTGTATGTTCTTGGATGTAAACTTGGTGGTAAACGTGCCATTGGATTTTTGAGTTGTTTATTTTTTGCATTTCGAAGTTCCCCTAGTTTATTGACGTATTTATCTGAGTTACCAAAAGGGACTGGTATCTTTGAAGCATTGAAAGCAAATTCTGGTTTTTTCTCCTATACTACCCATGAAGACTGGGGATTATGGAATTTAAATGTATATTGTAATCAGAGACATCTTGCTTTTACGCTTCCGATTATGCTACTTATGCTTTTGTTATTTATACCTCTTGCGTACGAGGGATTATATCGTGCTTCTCAGGGTATGATAGCGGTTTCGAATAAATATGGTGAGAAGAAAAACATTTCTACGATATTTCATAAAGGAATTGAATTCATAAAACTCCTATTCTTACAATGGGAGGGGTGGAAGGTAAAGGATGTTAAGTTAGCAATTATGGCTGGGCTAATCATTGGCGCAATGGCATTTTGGAATGGTGCAGTTACGATTGCTATTTTGTTGGTGTTGTTTGTTTTAGCAATGATTTCAGACCGAAGATTGGAACTTCTAATAACAGCGGTAATCGTAACTTTGCTATCTGTTATTCAGTCTAACGTTTTTATTTCTGGTGCTGCAATCGAAACTGAATTTTTATTTGGTTTTATAGCGGAAAACCCAACCTTTTTTGGTAGTATAGATTATATTAAAAGGCTAACGGGCATCTTTTTCCCAATCCTTTTACTCTCGTTTTTAACTTTAAAAGGAACAAGAAGATGGGTATTATTTGCGTTTTTAGCACCTTTTATCTTTGCATTTACGATATCGTTAACGGTTGATGTAACGGTAAATCATAAGTACATTATGATGTCACTTATGCTACTAGGAATATTTGTAGCTATCTTTTTGGTAAAATTATTTGAGAATCGCAGCTTTTTCTTAAAATTTGTTAGTGGAATTTTAGTTATCATATTAACTTGTACTGGTTTCTATGAATATTTAGTTGTGTTAAAGAAGAATAGTGGAAGTAATTACATTGTGCTAAACATGAGGGATGAAGTAACCGAATGGGTAATGGAGCATACGACAGCGAGAGATACCATATTGTCTCCGTATTATGCGTTAAATCAGGTTGTTCTTGGTGGAGGAATGTTATATCTTGGATGGCCATATTTTGGCTGGTCTGCTGGTTATGATACCAACGGAAGACAAGAAATGGTAATTAAAATGTATGAAGCAAACACAAGCGAAGAGTTATCAGGATTGGTGGAGCAGGAGGGGATTCGTTACATTATCGTTGACTATGATGCCAGAACCTCGGATCTTTATCTTGTGAATGAAGAAAACATAAGAAACACGTATCAAGTGGTATTTTCAAAGGGAGAAGGAGAAAGAAATACAACGATATATGATACAACACAAAAAATACAACAATAGGAAAGAGAGGACGCTTCATGAAATATAAGAATGTAGTAGTTGGAGCAGGTTTGGCGGGGCTTACCATCGCACAACGTATCGCAAATGAGTGGCAGGAAGAAGTTTTAGTGATTGAAAAGAGAGGACATATTGGAGGAAATGTTTATGATTCCTACAATGAAGATGGTATCTTAATTCATAATTATGGACCACATATCTTCCATACAAATGACAGAGAAGTTTACGAGTACTTAAGTAAGTTTACAAAGTGGAATGATTTTTGGCACAGAGTATTAACTTATGTAGATGGCAACTTGATTCCTATGCCAATTACGGTAGAAACCATTAACAAATTATATAATCTGAATCTTTCATGTGAAGAAGTAGAAGAGTTTATTAAAAAGCAAGCAATTGCAATCGATGAGATTAAAACCAGTAAAGATGTGGCATTATCTAAGGTAGGAGTCGACATCTATGAGAAGTTCTTTGAAAATTACACAAAGAAGCAATGGGGAATTGATCCAGGAGAAATCGACACCTCAGTTATTAGCCGTATCCCAATTCGTTATAACCGTGATACAAGATATTTTACCGATCGTTATCAAGGTATGCCAAAACATGGTTATACTAAGATGTGTGAGAACATGATTGCAGATAAGAGGATAAAGGTATTATTGAATACGGATTATAAAGAAATTATTGATGATTTAGATTATGAATTATTAATCTATACAGGGCCTACGGATTATTTTTATGATTATAAACATGGCAAATTAGCGTATCGAAGCATTGATTTTAAATTCGAAACGATGGATTGTGAAAAGTATCAAGAGGCTCCAGTAGTAAATTATCCAAACGATTACGATTTTACTCGAATCACAGAGTTTAAACAGATGACATGGCAAGAACATAAAAAGACAACGATATTAAAGGAGTTCCCATGTTCTGAGGGAGAACCTTATTATCCTTTCCCAACCAAGGAATGCAAAGAACAGTTTGCATTATATCAAGAAGAGATGAAGAAAGAAACCAAGGTACACTTCTTAGGAAGACTCGCGGAATATCGATATTATAACATGGACGCAGTGGTAAGAAGTGCAATGGACTTATTTGATACTTTAAAGAAAAAATAATAGGGAACAATTTAGAAGTACTGATATGATACCTTGATATCTCGGGAAATCACTTGATATCTCTGGATATCACTTGATATCTTTGGATATCACTTGATATCTTTGGATATCAAGGTAATTAAGAAGTGCATTTCGCGTGCATAAGAGAGGTTAAAAGAATGGAGATGGGGAGAAAATGGACAAACTATACATTGTAATTCCTGCATATAACGAAGAAGAGAATATCGAGAAGGTAGTTAGAGAGTGGTATCCAGTCGTAGAGAAAATAGGAAACGGTAGTAAACTGGTTGTAATTGATGATGGAAGTAAAGATCATACCTATGAACTGATGAAAAAGTTAGCTAAGGATCTTCCTGCTTTTGAACCTATTACAAAACCAAATGGCGGTCACGGCGCTACGGTATTGTATGGATATCATTATGCCATTAAAGCAGGTGCAGATTATGTATTTCAAACAGATTCAGACGGACAGACGATACCAGATGAATTCTGGGAGTTTTGGAAACTAAGAGAGCAGTATGCAATGGTAATTGGTCATCGAAAAGGGAGACAAGATGGAATTTCAAGAGTGTTTGTTACAAAAACATTGAAATATGTTTGCAGGTTATGTTTCCATGTAAAAGTTACCGATGCCAACACACCATTTCGTTTGATGAAAGCAGATATATTAAAAGAACAATTAAAGCTTGTTCCAGATAATTTCAACTTATCAAACGTGATTATTTCGGTAATATACGCAAAGAAGAAGTTACCGGTTCTATACCTGCCAATTACATTTCGACCACGTCAAGGTGGTGTAAATTCGATTAACTTTAAAAAGATTGTAAAGATTGGCAAAAAGGCTTATAAGGATTTTTTACAAATAAACAAATGCCTCAAATAAGCAGGTAAAAGGAGCGCTTTTGAATGAAAGGAATTAATAAACAGGGGAGTAATTCAGGAAATTTCTCCTACCTCACCAGAATCTTAATACCTTATACGATGCGAATCATAGTATTTTTGATAGCTTTTGTTGTAGGGAAACAATTATTAAAAGAGGATTTTACTCCTTTTATAACGTGGTGGTTGACGTTACTAGCAATTACCGTTACGTTTTATCCTCTAATTGGAATATTGTTTAAAAATTTTCATGATAGTGGATGGATATTCTCCAAAGCGATTGGTATTGCGATAGCAGGTTGGGTGTTATGGTATCTGTCCTCATTGCGTTTATTAAAATTTACAAGGCAGAATGCAATTATTACGTTATTAATTTGCTTTATTGTTAATCTCTTGATCGTAGGGGTTGCTTATTATTTAAGAAACCGAGGAGAAGAGAAAAAGTGCCACTTTAATGATTGGTATCAATTTGATGTGGATAAAGCAAAATCTATACTCACCATAGAAATTATGTTTTTTGTCATGTTTTTATTTTGGTGTTATGCGAGAGGATTTAAACCAGAAGCATACGGTACTGAGAAAATGATGGATTATGGGTTTATGACTAGTATGATGAGAACGGAGTATATGCCACCGCTTGACACTTGGTTCTCAGGGGAGCCGATTAATTACTATTATCTAGGCCAATATCTTGGTACCTATCTATCAAAACTTAGTGGTGTCGGTGTAGAATTTGGTTATAATCTCATGCTTATGACACTCGCTGGAATTGCTTTTACCCAGTGCTATTCCATTATGTATAATGTAATGAAGACCTTCCTACAAGATAGTACCCTTCGCCGTAGGCAAACAGCTGGAGACCATTTTGTGTTATCAAAGAGTAAACGAAAAGGGTTATGGTGTACTTTATCTGGATTAATCTCTGGTTTTTCGGTTGTCTTTGCTGGAAATATGCATTATCCGATTTATAAGCATATAAAGCCATGGATAGAAAAGATATCAGGTAAGGAAGTTTCAAGCTATTGGTTCCCAAGTTCTACCCGATATATTGGTTATGACCCAGTAATAGAAACAGATCAAACAATTCATGAATTTCCTTCCTATTCGTTTATCCTTGGAGATCTTCATGCTCATGTAATCAACATTATCTTTGTGCTTGCTGTTTTAGGATTATTGTTTGCTTGGTTATTATATCGAAAACAAAAAATGGATGATCTTCGATATGGAATTACGATACAAAAACCAAATTTCTTACAAGAGGCATTTCATCCAATTATCTTGTTAATTGGCTTTTTTATAGGATTATTCCATATGACGAATTTCTGGGATTTCCCAATTTACTTTGTTGTATCGGGAGCTGTAATCCTATTTTCTAATTTGGTTATATACCAGTTTTCAAGAGTAGCTGTATTATTAACAGGAGCGCAAGCAGTAATAATTTTATTAGTCTCTAGTGTGGTATGTAAACCATTTACTGAGAGTTTCAATCAAATTGCTACAAGCATTTATCTTACAGAAGCTAGATCGATGTTTCATCAGATGCTAGTATTATGGGGACTTCCTTTTGTTGTTTGTGGGTATTTTGTGATTTCAAGATATTGCGATTTAAAGAAGGAAGGCTTTATCACTAATAAAAAAGCAAGTTATAAAAAATTAAAACTGGAACAAAAAGAAGAAAAACGAGTGGATTATAATAACTTTGAAGGTAATCGCCTTCAGAAATTAATGATGAGTTACGAAACAACAGTTACCTATGGCGGAGAGAAGAATAAGCTTTATCAGTGGATAGAGAGTTTACAGATTGCTGATTTGTTTGTCGTTATTATGGCACTTTGTGCAATGGGACTCATTATAATACCTGAAGTAATCTATGTGAAAGATATTTATCCAAATCATAAGCGTGCTAATACTATGTTTAAATTAACTTATCAAGGGTTTATCATGTTTGGCTTATGTTTTGGCTTTATCTTAGTACGATTTCTTCGATTTGGTAGAACAATACCAAGAAAGATTGTTGCTGCAATCGGTTTGCTCCTTCTTCTTTGGACTACTGGATATAGTGTTACGGCAATGAATTCTTGGTTTGGCGATATTCGTAAGCCACAGAATTATGAAGGCTTGGATGCCTCTGCATTTATGGAAAAAGAAAACTCAGATGACTTCTTAGCGACGAATTGGCTTAATGAAAATATAACAGGACAACCAGTGGTTTTAGAAGCGAATGGGGATAGCTACACGTTTTATGAGCGTGTTTCAGTAATTACAGGACTTCCGACTATCCTTGGATGGAGAACTCATGAGTGGTTATGGCGTTCAGGAGCAGATATTGGACTACCACCAGAAGTTGCGGAACGAGAAAAAGTAGTGGAATTAATCTATACTTCTATGGATGAGAATGAAATTAAAGATAAATTGCGAGAATATCATGTGGAATATATCTATGTTGGTAAATTAGAAGCTGAAAAATTTGGTACTGAAAACCATGAACTTCTGAAAACATTAGGAGATGTTGTATTCTCCATTGATGCTCGTTCTGGTAAAGATTACGAAACCTTTATTGTTCGGGTTAATCTTGATTAAGAGATCGTCTTAAATTTAATTATCAGGCTAACTTCTGTATTTTACAGGAGTTAGCTTTTTTAATTAATACGAGGAAATTACTCCGCGAGTAATCTCCCATTAATAAAAAAACTCTCCGAGGGATGCGCATTACGCTGACGCTACGGCACGACAAAGTGGCATCGCTCTGAATTTGTTGATTCGCGGAGCTTAGAGTGGCGAAGCCACTTTGTTCTCACAAGAACTCATTTTACAATTACCATCCATGAGGTTTTACAAGAGTTTCCCATACATTTTACTTTAAGTAAATGATGGTATATGGTATAATACAAGCATCAAAATGTATTGGGAGGGATCCATGAAACTAAATTACAAGCGTACATTTTTTGTAGGTCTTGCTTTTTTATCGATTAGTTCTTTTTGGCAATTATATGAAAATATTATACCGCTAATCTTAAAGAATACGTTTGGTATAGGCGAAACAGTTACTGGTATGATTATGGCATTGGATAATGTAATAGCATTATTTTTACTACCTGTTTTCGGTATGCTGTCTGACCGAACCAGTACCAAATTAGGTAGACGAACACCATTTATTGTTGTGGGAACCATTGCATCGACTCTGTTCATGATGATGATACCAATCGCTGACCAACAAAAGCAATTTATAGTTTTTATCGTAGCGCTTGGTCTAGTGCTCTTATCTATGGGAACCTATCGTTCACCTGCAGTGGCACTTATGCCAGACCTAACACCAAAGCCTCTTCGTAGTATGGCAAATGCTATTATTAATTTAATGGGTGCAGTTGGTGGATTAATTAGTTTATTATTGATTAGGGTATTAGTAAAGGAAAGCAAAGAGCCAATTGACTCACTATATTACATACCTCCAAATTACATACCTCTATTTTCTGCGGTTGCTCTGATTATGATAATCGCCGTTATTGTATTACTTTTTACAATTCGTGAAAATAAGATGAGAGAAGAAGTTGCTGTCTATAACAAGGATGAATCGGAAGTAACACACTCAGAAGCGAATGAGCCGATGAAACCTGAAGTAAAAAGGAGTTTATTCTTTTTAGTAGCTTCCATCTTCTTATGGTTTACTGCATACAATGCGGTTACCACAGCTTTTTCAAGATATACGGAGGTTGTTTGGAAGCTTGGAACTGGAGGCTTTACAAGTAGTCTCATGGTTGCTATGGGAGCAGCGATTGTATGCTATATCCCAATTGGTATTATTGCAAGTAAAATAGGACGGAAGAAGACGATATTAATTGGTGTTGGCTTGATAACATTCTCCTATGTGTGTGGGTGTTTCTTCTTAGAATATTCACCACTAATTAATGTGGTTTTTGCAATCACAGGTATGGGATGGGCTGCAATCAGTGTAAATTCCTATCCAATGGTTGTTGAAATGAGTAAGGGTTGTGATGTAGGAAAATATACAGGATATTACTATACATTTTCTATGACAGCACAGATATTAACTCCGATTTTATCTGGTGCATTATTAGAATTTGTATCTTACCGTACGTTATTCCCTTATGCAGTTTTCTTTTCTGCGGCATCCTTTATTACAATGTTATTCGTAAAACATGGAGATGCAAAGCCAGGGAAAAGACAGAAGATGATAGAAAATTTCGATGTCGAAGATTAAAGTTATATAACTATCTTTTTCATAAATGGAGATATACAATCACTATATTTGTGTTGTAATATCTCCATTTTTGTGTCAAAATAGATAAGAGCACTTGGATATTGGTAGGTGACAAGTGGATATGGAAAACGAAAGAAAGAAGACGGAAGTAATTGTGAAACAATGGTTATCAAAGAATTGGTTTAGTAAACTTAAGAATATAAAGACATTATTATTATTTGAATTAATTTATAAAGCAATCTTTTTAATTGTCATGGTACCTTTAGTAAGAGCATTGATGAAAGGGACATTAAAACTTTCAGGATATAGTTATCTTACACTGGAGAATGTTTTTTCATACTTAGCATCGCCAGCATCGATAGCTGCAATTGCATTATTACTCATATTGGTTTCTGTGTTTATCTATGTGGAAATGATATCACTGATCGTATACTATCATAGTAGTCTAAGGTTTCGAAAGATAAGAATTAGTCATTTGTTTTTTCCTGGTTTATGGGAATCTCTACGTTTAATTAAAAGAAAAGGGAATCGTGCGCTCAATATTTATGCACTATTCTATTATATTGTGTATAGCTTACCTCTTTTATTGGGAATGATTATGCAGATGAGAATACCTGCTTATCTTTTGGATACAATTCTCGATTATAAATCTGTAGTGTTTGGTTTGATTATATTACTCGTTGTAGCGGTGTATTTCTTATATCGTGGCATCTTTGTCTTACATTATTGTAGCTTTGATGAGATGAGCTTTCGTGATGCGTTTCGTATGAGCTGTAAAACATTAAAAGGACATGGTACCAAAATAGCTTCATCGATGTTAGGATATAATGCGCTTTTATGTTTATTTTATATTGCTTTATATTATGCAGTAGTATTTGTATCTGGTTTGATTATCTATCGTACAGTAAGTGAAACTCTTGTTGTGGCGGTATTTCTAACAACATTCGATCAGATTAATCTTTATTTTTCCTTAGTAGCAGGGGTGCTATCAATTATTGTAAATTGTGCTCTTGTAACTAGGTTGTTTTTACAATATAAGTTAACTGATATGAGAGGAGAGGCAAAAATCCTCGCAATGCAAGATAAGATATCAGAAGTGGAAGATTCTTTAGTGCTGGATAAACGTAGTATTTGGTTTCGAATTCATAAAAGTAAGTATACAAGAACAGTATTTATTGTAGGCGGCTTATCCTTTATACTAGTGGGATTGTATTTTGGTCTAAACTTTAGAAATAATATATTTACAAATCGTGAACCGTTATTTGGTACTGCAATAACAGCTCATCGTGGATATTCAACAGCAGCACCGGAAAATACCCTACCAGCCATACAAGCTGCAATTGATAATTTAAGTGATTATGCTGAAATTGATGTTCAGGAGACGAAGGATGGCGTTATTGTATTGCTCCACGATTCGAACCTAAAAAGAACGACTGGAGTAAACCAACATATTTGGAACTTGACCTATGAGGAGTTAGAAAAAATTGATGCTGGGAAGCGATTTGGTAAGGAATTTAAAGGTACAAGGATTCCAACGTTAGAAGAAGTTTTACTACTTTGTCAAAATACCATGAAGTTAAATATTGAATTAAAAATTAACAGCCATGAAAAGCAATTGGTAGAAGAAGTAGTTCGGCTGATTGAAGAGTATGGTATGGAGGAGCAGTGTGTCCTTAGTTCAGCAAATTATGGTGCCTTAGGACGTGTGAAAGCTCTTAATCCTGATATAAAAACTGGTTATATTATGTCCTTTGCGTATGGATATTTTTATAATTGGGAAAATGCAGACTTTTTCAGTGTGAAATCAAGCTTTATCACAAGAGAAATGATTCGATATGCCCATAGCTATGGTAAAGAAGTTCATGCGTGGACAGTGAATTCAATAGCTGAGATTGAACGTATGAAACAGTTAGGGGTAGACAATATCATTACAGATCAACCGGTTCGCGTACGTGAGATTGTGTACGGCGAAGGTCTAAATTCAACCTTCCAAGAGTTTATTAAGAGTTTGCTTAAATAAAAAATGCAATTGCTATTATCAATTACATTTTGGTATGGTGATAGTAATGAAAATGCTTTTCTATGAAAACTGCTAGAAAAATATTATAAAAATATAATAAATTCCACTAAGTAGTAACATTGAAATACTTAGAAAAGAGAAGTATAATAAGTGGCAGTAAAATTAGAAAGGAATAGAGATTAGTACTTTGTGCCATGGTACAAAGTTTCTATGAAATAAGAGTGTGCTAATGGAATAAGAATGTGCTATGGAATAAGAATGTGCTAATGGAATAAGAATGTGCCGACGGTATAAGAATGTTCCATCGGTTATGAATTTGCCATCAGCATAAGAATGTTCAAAGCACAAGAATGGAGGATTATTATGACAAAAATAGATGTTATTTCAGGATTTCTTGGAGCAGGTAAGACAACTTTGATTAAAAAATTATTGGAGGAAGCCTTAAAAGGGGAAAAACTTGTTTTAATTGAAAATGAATTTGGTGAGATTGGAATTGACGGAGGCTTTTTAAAAGAAGCTGGTGTTGAAATTACCGAGATGAATTCTGGTTGTATTTGCT
>JAEWHR010000184.1 GCA_023387655.1 Bacillota bacterium | reverse complement strand
CTGTAAAGCCTGCTTCCTCAAGCATTGTAATTCCTTCTAATACTGCATGATAAGGTGATGCTGATTTTTTAATATAGGAAAGTAATTCTCCTGCAATCTTTTTTTCTCTCATTGTAATCCTCCTGTTAATTTAAATTCACTATTGCCTTGATCTACTTCATAAGCGTTTAATTAATTCAATATACTTCAAAAATAAGTAATTGCAGACCTTATAACTACTTTATAAGATCGTTTTTCTATGTAATACTATACCCTACATTTCCATAGCTGTATAGAGGAAAATGTATCGTTTCCTAATATATTACCTACCCTTTTATCTGTAACAATTCACCTTTTATATTGTATCAAGAAAGAATCTGAGGTATTCTATACTTACCATAATGAGAGGAGGTCCTAACATGGATCAAGAGTTATTTCAAACTTCCTGTTCCCTCGTAATCAACCAAAATTTTCAAGGAAATGGAATCGGTACCTTAAGCGAAAAAACTATCCATGCTGTCTTAAAGCATTATTATTGTCCCAACACATCGTTTCACGAGCAAAAAGTAAAAAATTATGTGGCGGATATATTATTAGATAATCAAATTATAGAAATTCAAACGAGACACTTTCATACTCTTCGTAGAAAATTAGAAGCATATCTACCTGACCATGAGGTAACTATCGTGTATCCAATTGCTCATACCAAATGGATATGTTGGGTAAATGAAGAAACGGGTGAAATATCAAAGCCAAGAAAATCACCAAAGACGGGAGTCCCTTATCAAATATTTCCTGAACTATATCGCATTAAAGAATATCTTAAAAATCCAAATCTTCATCTCAATATTACTTTTATTGATGTGGAGGAATATCGTTTATTAAATGGTTGGAGTAAAGATAAGAAAAAAGGCTCCACCAGAAATGATGGCATTCCTGTTGCTCTTTATGATGAAATGGTTATTAGGGCAAAAGAGGATTATCATAAACTAATACCGCCTAACATACCAAAGCAATTTACTACAAAAGACTATAAAAAAGCTGCAGGGGTTTCCCAGGGAATTGCCTCCACAGCTCTTAATATCTTATATCATATGAATATAATTGACCGTGTGGCAAAACAGGGTAATGCCTTTCTTTATGAAGTCGTTTACTGAATTTCCCCTGCTTTTTTGAGGGCTATCTTTGTAATGATTGGTCCTGTCAATTCATAAATGACAGTACCACAAAGAATCACGGTTCTTATCATTGCACCATACTCTGGAACAATTGTCATGGATGTTGTAGCCAAGCCTATCGCAACACCTGCTTGTGGTATGAGAGTAAATCCCAAATACTTTTGAACAGTGGGTGCTGCATGAGTTATCTTAGCACCTAATGATGCACCTAATACTTTTCCAAGTACACGGAAAATAATATATAAAATACCGATGACACCAACAGTTGGAATGACTCTCATGTCAAGCTCTGCTCCTGATAGAAAAAAGAATAGCATAAAGATGGGCGGTGTTATACGATCTGTTTGACTAAAGATCATTTCGCTTGCACTACTCGTATTTACTAAAACTGCACTCATTGCCATACAAGCAAGTAATGCCGACCACTCAAGCCAGTTACACACTCCGATACACACAAAAATCATTGCAAATGTAATCGCTAATCGATTTCCACGTCCTGTATACCACCTAGCTAAAAATGAAAATAGAAAACCAAGGACTGCACCGATTGCCATAGCACCAAGAATCTCAATCACTGGTTTTGATATTGTGGTAATGATAGAAGCTTGTCCATTTGAACTAATTGCCTTTGCTACTGCAACTGATAATCCATAGCACATTAAAGCCGCTGCATCATCAATTGCAACAACAGGCAATAAGGTTTCAGTCACTGGCCCTTTTGCTTTGTACTGCTTTACAACCATTAAGGTAGCCGCAGGTGCAGTAGCTGCTGCAATTGCACCTAATACTAAACTAAATGGAATATCATGACCGGTTACAATTAGGATAACATCTACAAGTACTACTGCCATGATTGCTTCTAAAAAAGCAATAATAACTGGTGATTTCCCAACCTTTTTTAAATAAGACAATTTAAATTCAGCACCGATGGAGAATGCTATAAAACCCAATGCAACTTCTGGAATAAAGGAGAAGGTCTCAATCATATCCAAAGGAATGAAATTAAGACAGTACGGCCCAACCAAAAGACCCATTATAAGATAGCCTGTAACATTTGGCATTTTTATTTGCTTCACAATTTTCCCTGCAATTAGGGCTAAGAATAATGCAAGAGCAAGGTATAAATAAACTCGAATCATAATGAATCACCAAGCCCTTCTACGTAAGTAATAGGAATGGAAAACATAATACCTGTATTTGGCTCTCTCAAATCTCCAATCACATCTTTAATTACAGTTCTTGTCTCAATCACTTGTTCGTCTTGTAAAACTATTAACATCACCTTACTCACTTCTTTTTCTTCCTCAGAAAGCATACGTCTAAGAACTCCAAACATCGGCAAGTCTTCCATATTAACAAGAGCCTCTGCCATACCGGTTCCATCTAGAATTGTAGCTCCTTTTACTCCCGACTTTGCCAAGTGCTTTAACAGTTCATCCATTAACTCATACTTTTTTAGAATTAAAACTAATAATTGCATATGTACCTCCTACCTTCTTCATACAGATAATGTAAAATTTTAAACTAAAAACCGTGAGTTATCATAATCCTCTAATTCTAAAATGTCAATCCTTTGTAATGGAATTTTATTTTTCTATTTTATGAATATATTATGCACTAAGTTACAGATTTTATTTCATACTGATCTTCCAACATTTTAAAATACCCTATTCTTATAATCTAGTAAATCATTGTTTCTTTGGAACAACCATGCTATACTAAAAGCATCGGGTTTGTCATACTTTTGCTGTATTATAGAAGCAAACTAAGAACAAACTACACAAATTAAATGAGGTGAATAC
>JAEWHR010000156.1 GCA_023387655.1 Bacillota bacterium | reverse complement strand
ACCGCATTCGACCATATTACTTATATCAATGTGATTTAAGTCAAGGCTTAGGTCATTTTAGAACTAGAGTAGAAACTGGTATCGAGATAATTCATCATTTGCAAGGATATATCTCCGGTTATGCAATACCTAAGTTTGTTATTGATGCACCGGGTGGAGGTGGTAAAATACCTGTAAATCCAGAATATATCATATCAATTGATGATAACGAGGTAGTGATGCGTAATTATAAGGGCGACCTTTACACTTACCCACAGCCACCGGATATTAGTTATGAAAAAGAGTTTCAATTAAATGCAACAAAAGAGTAGATGAGAAGTATAACTTACCTATATTTAAGAGTTATAGGTAAATCTAGTATTATTATATCTTTACAATATTTAACAAAAGTAATAAAATAGTCTTTAAGGACTATTTTATTACTTTTTAAAGGGGATTATATGAAAATAAAAGAGAAAATCAAATCACTAAGAATAGTTGAAATGATTTCAATATTATTAATGATACTAATTATTATAGTTTATGTTACATGTAGTATGAATTTTGTACAAATATGTAGTATTATCTTTTTGGCTATACTAATTTTATTTTTATTTTTAGAAATTATTAATAAGAAAACTCCTACCGGAATAAAATCCAAGAATTTTTTTATAATAATACTTTCAGTTGTTTATATAGCCTCTATCATCTATATAAGACAAAGATAATAATAACTTTGCTATCAAGCTTTGTGTATTATTTATTTAACTTTTTTAGATTACTCATTTTCATTACGCTTTTATCTAATAGCTCTTTTATTTCAATAACTCTTTTAGCCTCTCAATCTCAATTTTCAAAGTATCTATCATCCAATTATACTGCCAATCACTATCATACAAACGGTAGTCACACTCTACAATCATAACAATACAGCGATATAAGCGGTAAATCATACAACGTATCGTTTCATTTTTAGTAAATTCTTCTTTCCCATATGCCGTTAGGAAAGCCTTTGAAGGTTCACTAAAACTTGAGAATGCATCCTCCATTAAGAAATCACCATAAAATGCCCTCTCAAAGTCAATTATCCCAGATATTCTCCCTTCTTGAATAAATATATTTCCATCCCATAAATCCCAGTGAACTAACCTTGGTGTAATTACTTCATCAAAAACCTCCGCATAAGATGCTATAAGCTCCCATAGTTCTTCATAAGATATATGTACGAGATCACTGCTTTTCTTCTTCCCATCATTTATTAGCATATCGAATAAGTAGAGTATAAACTCTTTGCACGTTTCAAAGCGTGATGATGATTTTCCAATAAGACCAAAATAAATTCCTTTTATACTATTTATCTGTTTGTTATATCTCCCTAGCTCTTGCAAGATTGATTCGTTTTGTTTATTAAGGAGCTCTTTCTTCAAGTTATTATAGGTCACACCAGGTACTTTTGACATGAAAAAATAAGAAGAATTACATATTGTCTTACTATCATCAAAAAAGAGTACTCTTGGGGTAGGAACTTTTGTATACTTATCCATTAATCCCATTACTGCAACTTCAGTTTCTAGTATTCTTTCTTCATATGACATCATTTCGACTTGTTCGGATGGGGCAATCTTAAGTATCACATCCTCTTCTAGCAAAGGAACTAGATACACTACATTGCAAAATCCACCATCTAATTCTACTATCTCCCTGTCAAGACATATCTTATCTTTACCAAAAGCTTTTTCTGTCATCTGATACAATACTTCTTTACATTGTCTGTTTTTCGTAATCGCGTTCATGAATTTTTAACATCCTTTCGTAACGGTATCTGGGTAGGTAAGACATACTATTTTCAGCTCGTTCCATAGTTATCATATCAATAGACAATATAATATGAAATAGAGATTCTTATACTTTTGTATGTCAACAACGGGGAAGCTGTTCATTTCATTGTTTACATTTATTAACATTTCAATTAAACTACATGTATATGATTTAATATGTCACTAAATATACTTGTTTTACGCAAATATTATCTATTATTTATTATTGTTTTGGGGGTTGATCTATGAGTAAGAAAAATACCATTATCAAAATCACAATATTAACTTGTGTAATCCTTGCAGGTATTTTTATAATGATTAGTAACAGGGAGGAAGATCGGGTCAGCAATCTATCCGAAGCTATTCCGACAAGTCCACCTGATTCATTGCCTTACATCTTTATGTTAAATGGAAACTTGATTGAGATGGCGGGGAATTATCATCAAATTTCTCCAAGTATTCAAGAGAAAATAGAGAATGCTGAATTTTTAGGGTTAACGGTGGAGCAGGTAAAACGAAATGAATTTCCCACGGAAGAATTACAAACAAATTTTGTTGGGAAAGACTGTACCGTTTATTATTATAAAGACGAGTTTGAAGAGGCTTACATTTTTATAGACAGCCAAAAAACAAATTATTGTCATTACCAGTATCCACAGTAATTTATACATACCACTAATTTAGGCCTTCCCTCTCAGAGCTATTTCCTATCTTTATCTTGACAATTATGTTTTCATTCGATAAGATATATCTACTGGTAAGGGAGTAGTTAGCACAAGATGTGTAGTATAGTCAACACAATGATAGATTCTATCTGGCTATACTTTGAATAGCGAGACTTATCTGTGGCAATACCACAGATAGGTCTTTTTTTAATGTATAGGATATAAAAAAGATTCTTCTTCCTACAGCTAACCGAAAATTACCAAACCTACGATGATGAAAAAGAAGGAGTAAGATTATGTCATTTATCACTTTATTCACACTTGCAATTGGACTTGCTATGGATGCATTTGCAGTCTCAGTCTGTAAAGGATTAGCAATGAAAAAAATGTCCCTAAAAAAAGCATTCATAACTGGAGCTTATTTTGGACTCTTTCAGGCTGGAATGCCTGTGATTGGATACTTTTTAGGTATTTCCTTTCGAGATTATATCACAAAAGTTGATCATTGGATTTCCTTTGTCCTTTTAGTATTCCTTGGTATTAAGATGCTAAGAGAAGCATTCGATAATGAAGCATGCAGTACGAATGATTCTGTAGCTTTTCGTGTTATGGTAGTTCTTGCAATAGCTACAAGTATTGATGCTCTTGCTGTTGGCATTACCTTTGCTTTCCTTGATGTAAACTTGTTAATTGCAGTGAGCTTAATTGGTATTATTACATTCCTTCTATCCATGATTGGTGTTAGACTTGGTCATGTTTTTGGAGCGCGATATAAGCGTGTTGCAGAGTGTATCGGTGGAGTTGTCCTTATTGTATTAGGTTTTAAAATACTTCTGGAACACCTTGGGATATTAAGTCAGATATTTTAGAAAAAAAGGTATGAACCTTTCTTGTGATTTGGAGAAAGTTCATACCTTTTTTCATATCATTTACACTATTTGTTTTACCTTATTCATTTCATTTAATAATTTTTGAAGAGTAATGGATGCTTCTTCATAATATCGAACCGCTTGTGCACGATTCTGATGTTCGATTTCTTGTAAACATTTTACTGCAATCACATGAAGTTCTTCATGGTATTTTTTCAATTGTATAAAGGATGGATGACTTAATATCTTTTCATCCTTTAGACTATTACACCATTTACCAAGTTTACAATCCTTTGGATCATTAATTTTATCCATCTGAAGAGTTTCATACTTACTAATCGCATTATAAAGTCTCCATGTAAATACCATATGATCTACTTCAAATACACGTAAGAATTCTTTTGTTGTTAACCCCATTGCATTACGTACAAGACTGCCTCTTATCTTATCTGTTCCACGAACAAGTTCGAATAAGTATTTACCGGCGTTGTTACATTGGCCTTGCATCTCCTCATAAGAATCTGATAATGTGTCTATGGAAGTAACGAATGCACTTGCTGTCTCCTCTTGATTTTGAATGAAATTATAGATACTACTAATCTCATCATTAATTGTATTCATCTGATTATTTAAGGTTTGAATACTATGAACAGAGTGTTCTACAATTTGATTACCATCCTCAAGTTTTTGTGTTGTTTTATGAATCGTTGCTACTAATTCTTCTGTATTTACTTGAAGTTCCTTAACATAGCGCATGATATCTACAGCAGACTGCGTTGTACTTTCGGATAATACCTTTACTTCACCAGCAACCACTGCAAAACCTCTACCAGCATCTCCAGCTCTCGCTGCTTCAATTGAAGCATTTAAAGCTAGAAGATTACTTTGTTGCGCTACTTTCTTAACTAAATCAATAATTTCATGAATCTTCATTGTCTTTGCTTGAAAACTTTGTACCATATCATTGATTGTTCGTATCTCTTCTGTTGATTGGTTTACAACTTCAATACTTTTTGTCATGTTCTGTGCACTATCAACCGATGTAACCACTGCTTCGTCTACGAAATGTTTGATATCTTCAATAACATTAGAAATATTTGATATAGAATCTCCAAGTTCCTTGCTCGAGTTTCTTAACCCTTCGATTGAACTACTTTGCCCCAATACTGTTTCAAGCATCTCTTTCATAATTGAATTGTTTGTTGCTTCCTCAACAGAATCATTCATTCGTAGAACATCATGATTTCCTCTACTTCTAAGGCTACTAATCATAGCATTGATTTGTTGTACCATCTCCACATCGTGAAATCCACTTTCCTCAATTATATTGATTTCACCACTGCTTACTTTTGACATCTCCTCTAACAGTTTAGCCCGTTCTACTGAAACCGCCTCGGTTGAACTTTTTTTTGAGCGAAATAAGCTAACACTCATAATACCTTCTCCTCTCTTGCAACTATGTAAATACAATTTTATTCTACCAAATAATACAATTTATTACTATGTATTTTTAAAACAGGGATGAATCCCCCTTATTTTACAGATTTTTTGCTATTCCATCGTTTTATTTTTTATAAGATTATTTATAAAAAGTTATTTCATACAGTATGTAACATTTATTCACATTTTTATACTTTTTTTGTATATTTCAGATATTAATTTGTATGTACTGTTGTTTATATTCTACCACTAATATCCATTCTTATCAAGGAATCCGACATTTTTTTCTTTATTTCCTCCTAATTTACATTTCTCTGAATTTCTTGGGGGTTTATAATTTTGTTTTGAATTATATTAAAGATGAGTTTAGAAAATAATGATATAAATCTTCATAAAATTTCTGTACTTTCTGAGGCTTTCTTCACATATTATCTAAAAAATCAAATCTGTATTCCAACGATAGTTACTCTCTATTCCTTCAAACTCATAATTACAAAGACAAATAGCTTACTAATTTCCAACAATAATTTCTCTCAATTGAATTGCATAAAAATAGGGAGCTATTCCTTATTCTTGAATAGTTCCCTATAAAAAAATCAACACCTGAATTTATATAGATAAATCTCTTCTAGCAAAATATCGTATTCCAATTCCATATAAAATGATACCGATAACATAAAGAATAGCCATACCAATATAAGAACTAGTCTCCCCCTTAAGGATTCCATTTGTATCAAACAGGGTAAGTAGCGTTGTATATTTAAATTTATCAGCCTTTTCTGAAACTTGTGATATCATTTTTAATAATACAAAAACTACGCACAAAGAGGCACCCAAACTATATGGATACTTAGAATCACTAAATAGACACGTAGAGCAAAAACAGATTCCACTAAAACATAGAAAGACACCAAATAAGCCAACATTTAAAATAATAAATCTTCCTACATCTAGATCTCCTGGAAATAAAATTGCACTAGTAGTGATACATAATACAGTTACATAAGCAGCTAGTATTAAGCACCCTATGATTAAAAACATAGCTTCCGTAAATGCTACTGTACTACGTTTGGTTGGAGTCGCTAAAAGATAAGCCATAGAGCCTCTTTCAATATATCGTGCCATAATACGATAAGAAATTATTATTATGAATATCAATGGGAAAAAGATAAATATCATACCATACAAATAACTTGCTAGAAAGTCAATTAAAGTGTCTGCAACACTTGTCATTCCAAAGGCAGAAAATATCTGTGGCATGCTCTCAGCCATAGCACGTAGGCTTTCTCCTAGCTTTGGATCAAACATTGCAACTACCATGGAACCATACATAGTCAACACTGCAAGAAAGATTAATATAATTTTATAATTTGACTTTGTTTCCCGTAAAAATAGTGGCTTACTAATCATTGTTTTTACCTCCATAAAAAGTCATAAATAATTCTTCCAGCGATTGAGTTTTTACGTTAAGGTCTATCACCTCATATGAAGCAAGTGATTTAATTAATTGATCAATCGGACCGCTAATGCTAATAGTAATCACATTATCAAAGACTTCTACATCTTTATAGTTAGATTCCTCACTAAACTTTGTTGCCATCTCTTTCGTAACAAAAGTAACCTCATATACCTTCTTTCTGCTATGCCTTAATTCTTCTATCTGCGTATCTTCCATTATCTTACCTTCTTTAATGATAACAGCTCTATCGCATGTCTTTTCAACCTCTTCAAATACATGGGAAGACATTAATATTGTAGCTCCCCGTTTTTTCTCCTGTAAAATTAAATCCACAAATTTACTTTGCATTAATGGGTCTAATCCACTTGTTGGTTCATCAAGAATCAAGATGTCTGGTTGATTCATAAATGCACAAACGATACCTACCTTTTGTTTCATTCCCTTTGACATCTTCTTTATTTTTCCTTTGGCATCAAGTTCAAAATAGTTCATCAAATGTTCTGCATATGTAAAATCTTTCATTTTTTTTAACTTTGCGATGAAGTGCAAAAGCTCTAGTCCTGTCATATCATCCATAAAGGTGATTTCACCTGGTAAATATCCTAAACTTTCCTGAATGATACTTGCTTGTTCAAAGCAATCCATTCCAAGAATAGATACCTTCCCTTGATCCGGATGCAAAAAACCCATTAACTGACGTATGGTTGTAGTTTTTCCTGAACCATTTGGTCCTAGAAACCCAACTACTTCACCTTTCTCCACAAAAAAAGATACGTCAAATACCCCTTTCTGGTTACCATAATCTTTCGTGATATGGTCAACTTCAATTACTTTCATTTAAATATTCCTCCTTGTACGCAATCTTACGAAAAAAATGTGACCATTGTTTAAAATCTTCCATAATATCCTCTATAATTAGTTTCTTACCCTGCATCTTCTTCTCAAGTACATAACCCTCGGACATCCAAGTAAGCATTCTAGTTAGATATTCTGGAGAGATATCCTCACGAAACTTATTCAAGTTGATATTTTTAAAATACACGGAATAGATTGTACCCGTTTCTTTCGTAATATCTTTCTGTAATTCTGGTGACACATTCTCTTTGTCCCCGAAGATACACTTCATAGTAAAATCCATTAGATACGGATTTTTTTCTATAATCGCACATTTTTTATAAGATGCATACTCCAATAATTCAAAGAAATCATCAATCTCATGAAATTTTTCATCCAAAATCTGTTTACGCATAACATCCATTGTATAATGGAATACATGGAGATATAAATTCTTCTTATTTTTAAAATAATAAAACAATAATCCTTTCGAGATTCCTGCCTTCGATGCTATATCATCGGTAACTGCATGTTTATATTCATTCTTAGCAAAAACCTCCATAGCAGCATTGATTACCTTTAGCTGTTTTTCCTCTGGAAGCTCCAAAAATTTCTCGTTCAATAACTCCCCTCCTTTTCCTAACCGATCTAGTCAATTTCAGTATATAGAATTGACTATTTTTTGCAAGCCCTCTTTTTAAATAATTTTCCAATGAAACTACTCATCCGAATCTAAGTTCTTGAAATACTATTTACATAAATATACATTTCATATAGCATATATAAAATAGTATATTATTCCTGTATAGCACCTCAATCCTGAGGTGCTTCTTGCAGTATTTTAAGTTTCATCTTACTAGCGATAGAAAGGCATATGTTTTTCTTTTCTGATTCAATGATGCTTTCAAATCTGCATCTTTGAACTTATTGGAAAACATATGCCTCTTTATTTGTTTGATTATAATAACTCTGATAGCTGATTTTGATAAATAATCGTTAACTCGTGTAAAGCTCTCGTTGCAGCTACATAAAGAAGTTTTGCATTCGCATCATTCTTTTCATAGCTCTCCATGTTAGGATTCCATAACAAAACCGTATCGAATTCCAGACCTTTTGTTAATTGAATTGGAAGTACCATGACGCCTTTTGAAAATACGGCATTTTCAAGGCTTCCTTCCATAACCTCTATCTGTTTGCTAAGTTGTTTACTTACCTTTTCCACACTCTCATGATCCTTACAGATAACCGCGATAGTATCATAACCATCTTCCTGCCAAGACTTTATAATGTTTACTGCACTGGATACCAGCTCCGATTCTTTTGTAACTTGAAGTTTCTCAACCATCGCTCCATGTCGGATGATTGGTTCCACTTGATAGGTAGGAAATGTGCAATGAGATAAGATACTGGTCGCATAATTAGAGATTTCTATTGTATTTCGATAACTTTTTGCTAAAATTCCAAAGGTATCTCGATCCTTATTAAATACCTCCTGTTTTAATGCTTCCCAGTCATTCATACCAGAATCATAGTTAATGTTCTGAGAAACGTCGCCCATTACCGTAAATGTGCAACGTGGTAATACATAGCGTAATACACCGAATACCATAGCGCCATAATCCTGAGCCTCATCGACCACTACATGCTTTGCATCCTCCATCTCCTCTGTAAGTACCATACGTCGTTTGATATACAATAGAGCTGCTAGATCATAGACATCTACCTCTTTTTTAGATAGACTTAAGACACATTCATTGATACCAAGTTGTTCTTCTCCTTCCGTTTTTGAAAGCATCCATTGTAGAAACTCTTGATAGAGAGTGATAATTGAATACTTCCACTTCTTAGGCCCGTAATAATTATTAAATAACTTTATCGCTGCTTTTCTTTCTTCCTTTTCATATTCATAATCTCTACCAGTAAAGTAGTTTTTAATTTTATTTAATGCTCTTTCATTTAACATTGTGATTTTCGCATGTGTTGACCACATCTTATTATTCTTCATAAAATCATCAAATGCTTCCTCGGAAAAAAGAACTTCATCCTCATAGACCACCGTTTTTCTAGGAATCATTTCAAGTTCTCTCTGACTTAAATAAGCATCTAACTCCTTAAGGTAGGACAGAGAGCCTTTTCGCTCTACAAACTTTTTATATACATTTTTATTTCTTTGATGGTGTTCTATTATTTTATACTTATCATTAATAATATCTTCATCCAATAAATATTTACAAAAATGTTCTAACGTCATCTGATTAATTCCGTAAACATCAAGGTCAGGTAATACGCTAGTAATATAATCAAGTAAGATTCGGTTACTCCCTATAATAAAGAATTCCTTAGGACGAAACTTCTCTTGGTAGTTATACAAAATATAAGAAATACGATGCATCGCTACCGTGGTCTTACCACTTCCAGCAACCCCCTGAACAACGACATTATGAAATGGGGATTGTCTAATAATATCATTTTGCTCTTTCTGTATCGTTGCAATAATCTCCCCTAATACCGCTTCTTTATTCTTCGCTAGATACTTCGTTAATAGCTCATCATTAGCAACAACCTCGGAATCATAAAAATCATATAATTTATCTTTTTCAACCTCGTAAGTTCGCTTAAGATTAAGAGTAATGTCTCTGTACTCCCCTTCTGGAACTCTATAGTTACATTCTCCAACCCCACTTTCATAGTAAACACTGGAGATCGGTGCTCTCCAGTCTACAACCTCTATTTCGGTTGTACTTTTCATAACCCCGTGTTTACCTAAATATAAAGAACTCTTTTTCCCATCTTCGTGATCTAAATAATCAATTCGCCCGAAGTAAGGTTTCTGAAGCGCCTTTCGATTTTTATGAAGTGCCCTCTTAATACTTCCATGCATGGTCATCGTATTCGATAATTCTGTATAAATCTCCGGGCTATCATCATGATAATGATCATACATCTCTTTGATATCACCAGCAAGAATTGCTTCCTGCTCCGCATATTTCTCAATATTTTCTTCGATTACGTTCACACATTCTTTTAAGTGTTGCTCTTCATACTCTCTGCTATAGTGATCTAAATCCATCTTTCCTCCATTCTGCGCACGGTTTTTGCGCATGGGGCTATACAAATATATTGTAATCGCCCTATTTCTTCTTCCTTATGCAACTCAAACGCAACGTTTTTCGAATACTTTGTACACTGATTTCCTTTCTGTAATGAATTTTATCAGAAAAAAAAATTAATACTAGACTTATAATTTAAGATGTGGTAAGATAGATAATGTAGTATAGCTAAAAATCAGAAGTCACTTCATTTCTCTTTTTCATAAGGCATACTATGAAAGCAAATGTAGATACTAAGGCTTGCAACTAGCGTTGCAGGCTTATTTTTATGTACTAGATTATGTGATAATTCTGTTTCGTTCTTGTATATTAGTTCTTTATTAATTATCTATAATAAAACTCCGATTCCTTCTCCTTAGTTATTCATTAGAATGTTAGCATACCTTTCTATGTAATTCTTTTCAATGTTAACAATCGTTTCTTTTACACTTCATTTTAGTCATAACATACCAATTCTGTTACACTTCATTTCAATCGTAACATTCCGATTCTTGTACACTTTATTTCAATCATAACATACCGATTCTTGTACACTTCATTTCAATCATAACATACCGATTCTGTTACACTTTATTTCAATCATAACCTACCGATTCTGTTACACTTCATTTCAATCATTACATACCGATTCTGTTACACTTTATTTCAATCATAACCTACCGTTTCCTTTACTCTTCCTTTTAATCATAACATTCCGATTCCTTATGCCCTTTTAACTTAACGTTTTAACTATTCCCATAAACTATGAAAAGTACACATCATTATAAAACCTTACAATAAAAAAAGAGATAACAATTTAGCGTTATCATCCTTTTTTATTAAAAGTTTACCTAATATATTATAAAACATATCAGCATTACTCATTACTTTGATTCCTTGATATAAAAATGCATATCATACCTTTCACTGTTCCAATAAACCAACCAATTACACATATTTATAGAGCAACATGCTCAGAAACCTTAGGTAATTTCCTAGTTGGTGCTGCCCAGTGACAAGCATTTTGAATAATTTTTCTTACCTGTGGATGATAAAAGGAAGGATTGGTTTCATGTCCTGGTTGGAAGAAGAAAATTTTACCATTACCTCTGGTAAATGTACATCCACTACGACAGACCTCCCCGCTACTAAACCAGCCTAAGAAAATAATATCGTCTGGTTTTGGAATATCCATAAATTCACCGTAAGACTCTTCTACAGCTAATTCAAATCTTTCGTCTACACCCTGTGCAATTGGATGGGTTGGATTGCAACAAATCACATGTTCTTTATCATCGTGATGATAACGGAAGGTACAAGTAGTTCCCATCAAAGAAGTGAAGGCTTTACATCCAATTGCAGAATGTAGCACAATAAATCCCATCCCACGAAGTACATGATTCTTCACTCTTTTTGCTATCTCATCTGGGAACTCATGATTTCCTCCATGAGACCAGTAGACAAGGACATCCGTCTTTTCTAGTATTTCTTCCGTTAAACCACATTCCACATCATATAAACATCCTATGGTAAGAAGATTGGCGTCCTCCATCTCTAATACTATATCTCGAAGTACACCGCCAATTCCATCTGGATATACTTCTAAAACCTCTGGTTTTCTTCTTTCATCTCTACCTTCATTAAAAATTGTTATATTCATATGCTATCTTATCCGTAGTTTTAATTTATCTGACTGATCTAAACCCTTAACTTTATGTAAATTAAATATGACAATAGGAAAGTAAGTACTCTACATAAGCTTTCTCTTATCATAAATAAAGGGGTTTATCAGAATCCTCTACGGCTCTCCTTTCTTCTATCTTCTCAAACTGCTTGTACTGACCTCTTACCTATGATAAAATAATCGCCAGGAATACGTTACCAAGATAGGTACGATAATAATCAATTGGGGAGGCCACCATGAATTATAGAAATCCAAATCAAACCGATTCCCTCTCAATCTTAGGCTTTGGGTGTTTACGTTTCCCTAAAAAGGGAAAAGCCATCGATATGGAGGAAACGGAACGTGAAATATTATATGCCATTGAACAAGGAGTAAACTATTTCGATACCGCTTACATTTATTCAGGCAGTGAAGAAGCTCTTGGAACAATACTACAAAAACATAACTGTCGTGGAAAAGTAATGATTGCTACGAAGTTACCACATTATCTGATAAAAAAGGCTGGTGATATCGACCGTTTTTTTA
>JAEWHR010000010.1 GCA_023387655.1 Bacillota bacterium | reverse complement strand
ACCTTTTCAGAGTCTTCGTGTACAAAGTTCAGAATACATGAGAAGTGAATTTTTATTTTTATACGGTGGGCTCTTTTTCCTAGGTATCTTTTTAGGATCCCTGTTCTTAATGGCAACGGTACTGATTATGTATTATAAACAGATTTCAGAGGGGAATGATGATAGAGAGCGATTTGAGATTATGCAAAAAGTTGGTATGAGCCAAGAAGAAGTGAAAAAGACAATACACAGCCAGGTGTTAATGGTTTTCTTCCTTCCTATTATTGCTGCTGCAATCCATATTGCTTTTGCATTTAACGTAATCACAAAATTATTAGCGATCTTTAATTTGACCAATATTGCATTATTTGCAACATGTACGATAGTGACATTGGCAGTATTTATCATATTTTACGCTGTGGTTTATGCACTTACTGCGAGAACTTATTATCGAATTGTGAAACATTAAGGTGTAGAAGCTAAATCAGATTTTTATTACTATAGTATTATTTATTGTTTGAAATACCATAGATTTCAATAAGCAGAGATTAATTTGCTGGTTCTGCGTGTTCATCACGAAGAATTAGTGAATTAACTCTGCTTTATTGTAATAGACTTTACATTATATTCATGAATCTTTGATAAGATAGAATATCTATGATATATAGAAGATACTACATTGCTAAATAATCTCCTCTTCGTATAATGAAAATTAGAAAGGAGATGGGCTTATGGGAAACATGTCATATCTTGAAACACCCTTATGGGATAATAAGTTATCTCTTAAGAAACGGTTAGATTATCTAGTAGAAAACTTGACCTTAGAAGAGAAGTTTGAGTTTCTAGGAACAGGCTGTCCAAAGATAGAACGTCTTGGTATTAATAGTACATTTCATGGAGGAGAGGCTGCTCATGGTGTAGAAGCAAGGCATGATCAAGCATTTAATAAAGGAGAGCCAGAACCAACGACAATATTCCCGCAACCAATAGGAATGAGTTCTACGTGGGATAGGGCACTTCTAAAAAAGATTGGGAAAGCAGTTGGCAATGAAGCAAGAGTTTTATATCAACGTCACAAAAATGGTGGTTTGTGCCGGTGGGCACCAACGATAGATATGGAACGTGACCCGCGTTGGGGGCGGACAGAGGAAGCTTATGGGGAAGATCCTTACCTTACTGGAAAGATGGCATCTTCCTATATTCTTGGAATGCGTGGTGATGATCCATTTTATATACGGTGTGGTGCAACCTTAAAGCATTTTTATGGGAATAATACAGAAAAAGATAGGATATCAGCTTCCTCTTCTATTGACCCAAGAAATAAATATGAATATTATTTAGAGCCCTTCCGACGTGCAATCACAGAAGGTAAGGCGGAAGCCATTATGACAGCATACAATGAGATAAATGGAGTCCCTTGCATTGTAAATAACGAAGTGAAAGACATTGTAAAAGACCAATGGGGACTTCTTGGACATGTGGTATGTGATGGCGGTGATATGGTACAAACAGTAAATGATCATAAATATTTTGGATCCCATGCAGAAACCATTGCCTATGGACTTAAAGCAGGAATTGATTGTTTTACAGATAATCGTGAAGTGGTAATTAAAGCGGCAAAAGAAGCCTATCAAGCAGGGTTAATATCAGTAGAAGATTTAGATACCTCAATTCGAAATTCATTTGCAACAAGGATTCGACTAGGGTTTTTTGATGCTTTAGGACAAAATCCATATGCAAGAATATCAGAAGAATATATCAATAGCGAAGAGAATAAAGCCCTGACTCTACAAGCAGCCAAGGAAGCCATGATTTTATTAAAGAATGAGGGACAGATTTTGCCTATAACGAACGATAAATCATCATTTTGTGTCCTTGGACCATTGTCCGATGTTTGGTATAAAGACTGGTATAGTGGAATACCACCTTATTTTGTAACACCATTTCAAGGTATTAAAGCCTACAATGGTAATAGGAGTAAAAATCGAACGAATACCAATGTAGTAGATGGTTTACCACGGGTAAGAATTCGATATCAAGAGAAATACCTTGGTGTAACGAAGGAGGGCTATCTCGTACTAGGGAATAAGGAATTTGGAGAGATATTTACAATCACAGATTGGGGCCATGGAAATCTGACAATAGTGACTAGTCAAGGTAAATTCTTAACAGCGAATGAGGATGAGGGAATTATTACAGCGACAAAGACAGAAGCCTTTAGTTGGTTTATTAAAGAGGCATTTGATTTACATCCTGTAGGTGAAGATAAGTATAGCACTATATTTGACATTCTTTGTAAACAAAAGAAACAGGAACTTTCCGTTACGATGGATACTTGGAAAGATGATTCTGTGGCTTTTGATAAGGAAGGAAAGCTTTCAATATCCGTAGATGAAAAGGCTACCTTTGATCTTGAGTTAGTATCCGATGGAATCGAAGAAGCGAAGGAGTACGCGAAACATAGTGACTATGTAATTCTGGTAGCAGGATGCAATCCTGTGATAAATAGTAAGGAAGAAATTGATCGAATTGATTTGGATTTACCACCATATCAAAAGAGATTAATTCAGCATGTACATAAAGTAAATCCTAACATAATTCTTGTACTTATTACAAATTATCCATATGCAATACGCTGGGAAAAAGAGAATATACCAGCAATTATAACAACTGCATCTGGAAGTCAAGAGCTTGGTAATGCAATTGCATCGGTATTATTTGGGGAAGTATCTCCTTCCGGTAGATTACCGATGACATGGTATCTTGATACAAAGGATTTACCACCTATGGAGGATTATGATATAATTCGTGGTAATCGAACTTACCAGTATTTTAAGAAAGAAGTCTTATATCCATTCGGACATGGACTTACCTATACAATCATGAAGTATCAAAATCTTACGGTGCAATTAGTTGACTTTACCAATCTAATAATATCAGTAACGATTGAAAATGTAGGAGGTAAAACCAGCGATGAAGTGGTGCAGGTATATATAAGACAAGAAACTTCGAGGACTGTGAGACCTCGCTTACAACTTAAAGCTTTTGAACGAGTTAAGAATATCCTACCAGGAGAGAAAAGAGAAATTATGTTTATTATTCCTACTAGTGATTTAACCTATTATGATGTTGTAAATGGTGATATGATATTAGAGGAATCAGATTATACAATATTAGTAGGAGCATCTTCTGAGGATATTAAGTTACAGGATACGATATTTCTTAACGGAGTGAAGGTGGGAAACCGAAATATAAGGAAGAAGATATTGGCAGATCATTATGATGACTGTAAGAACTCATACCTTCATCTTGGAAGCCTAGGTGATACTGCCGTTGTTGTTAAGAATAAGGAGGAGGCATCGATACTTCTTTACCGAGATGTTATGATAGAGAATGAATTAACGAAATTTCATATGACAGTTCAATGTAAGGGTATGGGAAGTATGGTTATTTCGTGCTTAAGTCAACGTTCTGATGATAAGTGTGCTGAGTTTAGACTAGGTGAGATTACATTAAGTAAGCAACCTTTGTTTTGTGATGTTATCGTACCAATAGACTGGGAAAGAATATCATGGAAAGAAGATATTACATTAAAAATAGAATTGCATGGAGATATGAGATTATCATCTTTTTATGCAGAATAATTTTTTATGCAGAATGATTTTTATGCAGAATAATTTTTTATGTAGAATAATTCTTATAAGCAGAGTTATTTTATTAGTGAAGTTTTAAAAGTAGAGTTAATTATTTATGTGTATAGAATAATTTTGATATTATAAAAGTTTTAATTAAAAGGTTGAGAGAAGCTTAAATTCTTTCAACCTTATTCCTATTAGGAGATGCATTGGATAATAAGTAAATTAGCCAAAGAAGACAAGGTATTGCTAATGTTTATATGGAAGGGGAGTTCATTATGATAGAGTTAAGAGCACATCATGGTATGTGCATAAAGAAGTTTGAAGGGAAAGGTTATAGCAAAGAGTTCGTTGAGAATATGGTCGACTTGATAAAGCGACTAGAGGAAGAACCGATTACGATAAGTCTTAAGGAAGATTTGCTTTGTGAATATTGTCCTCATAATAAGGATGGCTGTGATACGAGTGAAAAAGTGAAACGTTATGATAGAGAATGTTTAAATGGATGTGGTATGAAAGAAGGTGATCAGATGATGTTTCAAGATTATTCAAGAATAATTGATGAAAAATTAAAAAACACTGGTCGATGGAAGGAAATCTGTTTTGATTGTGAGTGGAACAGTATCTGTCATACGGATTAACGTGGCAAGATAGCCTAAAATAGCATGTTAGAATGTCTAGTTTTTTTTGATTGGTAACACTCTTAATTGAATAAAAATTAGATTTCTCTTAATTCATAGTAAAATAGTAGTAATAAAGTGAATCTTAACACCATATTAACGATTTTCATGCTATTATAGTAGTTATAGTAAAAGCATACTGTGTATGTTCGGGGAAAAGCAGTATGTGAACCCAGATTGATAAAACGCAAGAAGATATGAAAACTTATGAAGTCATAATAGGGAGTAGTTGGGAAAGATTAAGGTTTCGTAGCTACTTGCGGTGCTTACCTAAAGAAAGGAGATTTAGGAATGTACAATGTATTGTTAATAGAGGATGAGAAGATGGACCGAGTGGAAGCATGCAGAGTACAAGCGGAGGATTTGGAGCAAGGAACTTACTTAGCCCAAGTGGCTGCACAGATGCAGAGATACATACAGGAAAATTATTCGAAGGATATCTCGCTTCAGGATGCAGCAAAGACCATGAGTTATTCCGAAGCCTATTTTAGTAGGCTATTTAAACAGTGTTTTCATGTAAACTTTACCGTATATCTTACACAATATCGTATTAGAATAGCGAAACAATTGATGTTAAAGCAAAACATAAGTATTAAAGAAATTGGTGCTAGAGTCGGTTATACCGACAATAATTATTTTACGAAAGTATTCCGTAGAAGTACTGGACTTAATCCATCAGAATACCGTGCTAGATTGATGGGAAAACTTATTGAAAGTAAATATGTAGGCTAGTGCCCCTTGTTTTCTTACACAAGATGATTTATGATACAAGTAACACAAACGTTAGAGAGGAATCCGTATGAGAGTAGGAATGGGTTATGATGTTCATAAATTAGTAGAAGGACGCGATCTCATTATTGGAGGCGTTACAGTACCTTACGAAAAAGGTTTATTAGGTCATTCAGATGCGGACGTTTTAGTCCATGCCATTATGGATGCCATTCTTGGTGCCGCAGCACTTGGAGATATAGGAAAGCATTTTCCAGATACAGCAAAAGAGTATGAGGGGATTTCAAGTATTGCTTTATTAGAAAAAGTAAAAGAATTAGTAGAGAAAGAATGTTATATCATTGGAAATATTGATGCTACCATCATAGCACAACGTCCAAAGATGGCACCGTATATACCACAAATGATTACTAACATTGCGAAAACTCTTCATATCTCGGAAAAACAGATTAATGTCAAAGCAACCACAGAAGAAGGGCTAGGCTTTACTGGTAGCGGAGAAGGAATTTCCGCTCAAGCGATTTGTTTATTAAATACTGTTGAAAACTATGCATATAATGGTAAAGATAGTGTTGCATATGTTTATGATCCTGAAGCTGTAGAAACAAGAGATTGTGCTAGCTGTCAGGGATGCTGCAGAAATAAATGATGTTTTGTGCTTGTCTAATTGGATTTTAAGGTTGACAAAATCAAAATCTTTTCATAGAATAATTACAAAATATGTGAAAAGCATTGATCGGAAAGAGTAGCTTAATTTGAAATCACAGAGAGGGAATGTCACCGGCTGAAAGCATTCTTGAATTTCTTATAAGTGAAGTGCATCCGTGAGCTGGTTAGGCGAAGAAAGTAGCTTAACTCGGTTACAGCCGTTACCTGTTTGAGCTCGCAATATGCGAATTAGAGTGGAACCGCGGATAACTTCGTCTCTTGGATTAAGAGACGAAGTTTTTTTATTTCTTAACAAGGAAAAGATTGAGAAGTATCTTTTTTCTTGTTAGAAAGATCTCATTTGAAAAA
>JAEWHR010000149.1 GCA_023387655.1 Bacillota bacterium | reverse complement strand
CTCGTCTCATCTCCCATAGCTAGTAAGGTTTTCTGACAAGCTTGAAGTTCTTCCCGTAATCGTTCGATATCTTCAATTGTATTCATAATCTTTATTCACCTCTGTCTGTTTAAACACTTAAACACTTGTATTATAACATAATAATTTCACCCCAAAACATCCGTAAAGAAAATCGAGATGGATATTTTTTATACTATAGAAACAACTAGGGTAGTAAACTTCTCATTCATATAAGTCCCAATTACAGCAGCAGCTTTCTACATCTGTAGACATATTATGATTTACATATTTTCTATGAAGAAAACCCTTTGCCAAGGTAAAGGCAAAGGGTTTGAGGACAGTTCTTTTCATTTTTTTAATACTCATCGACCAATCTGATATGTTTTACCAATCGGTACGGTAAACATAAAACCAACACCAGTCTCAGATATATCCCCTATCACCTCTTGTACAACAGCGACAGTTTTATCAACCATTTCTTCACTTTCAAGTACGGTGAATATAGTTTTGCTGTATGGATGGGAATCTTCAAGAAGCATATGCAATGCGCCAAATAGCGGGATATTTGTACTTCGATTGTTTACAATTCTACTTCCCATGCCTTGACTATCTAGAATAGTCGCTCCACTAACTCCAACCTCGGCAAATCCAGAAAGAATATCCTCTAAATAATCAATTGCATTTAAAACAACAAATAATGCATACATAAGATCTAACCTCCCTTATTCAACGTTCTGTATATTTTGGTAGTTGGAAGCAGAAGGTAAATGGTTATTCCCTTTGATAGGCCTCTCCTGCTTACTACTTTGTTTTTCTTTTAGTCTTTCAAGTCCATTAATTTCACCTGCTCTTTGAATAGCAATTTTTGCAAAGATAGGACCAGAAACTTCATAAATTAAAACACTAAACATGATAATCGTACTAATTGCAACTGCATATTCTGGAAGTTGCTGTCTCACCAATACGATAAGGCCAATGGAGATACCTCCTTGTGGTAATAGACCTAATCCTAAGTATTTGGTAATCATTGGATCTGCTTTTACACTTTTTGCTCCAACGTAAGCTCCTATCATCTTCCCACTGGCTCTTGCAAATACATAGGCAATCCCCATAAGTCCTACCGTTTTAAAGGTGCTTAAATTTAGGCTGGCTCCTGCCAGGGTGAAGAATAAAATATACACGGGATTAATAAAATCATTGATTGAGTCAAAAACTCTCTTAGATTTATGTGAATAATTCACTACCATTGTCCCCATCATGATACAGGTTAAAAGAGAGGATAATCCAAGTACTTTGGATAATCCTGTTGCTAATCCAATTGCTACAAGGGTGATTGCTTGCAAATTGTCACGTCCAGTTGATCTTTTTGCAAGTAAAACAAGGGCACCACCAAGAATTATGCCAAATAATAAAGAGCCACATATCTCAATCATTGGTCCTTGAAACATTTGAATAATTGAATACTGTTGATTGCCTACTGATAACTTTGCTAATGACATAGCTATCCCAAAAGCCATAATACCAAACACATCATCTAACGCTACTACTGGCAAAATAGTTTTGGTTAATGGTCCATGTGCCTTATATTGTCTCATAACTAATAAGGTAGCAGCTGGTGCGGTAGCAGCAGACATTGATGCAATCACTATGCTAAATGCAAATGGTTGTTGAAATAGGTAATACATGACTGAAAATACAATAAAAATTGCACCCACTACTTCTGCAAGCGTAATGATTACGATTGATTTTCCCAACTTTAACATATCTTTGATTATAAACTCGCTTCCGATATTAAAAGCGATAACCGCCAATGCCAATTCATTTATAACAGAAAATGTATTGATTTCCTGTGCTCCAATAAATTTAAAAAAGGAAGGTCCAAGAAACAAACCTGCCACGAGGTAACCGGAAACGTTAGGCAACTTAAATATACCTGCGATTTTCCCTCCGATAACGCCAACTAGTAAAACAACACCGATTGTTAATAACAAGTCCAATTACAAATCCTCCATCATAATATTAAACCTTATGACGTTCTTTCGCGCATTTCATATTACTGACGTTATTACTCTTATCCTCCCTTCTTGTTCAGACGATTCATGACAGTAAAAAATGCGTTTCGCGAATTTTCTACTGCCATGAATGAAAAAAGCGCATATACTCACTCAAATTGAGTTTCGTCATACGCTTGGTATACTCCTATGAGGTTAGCTGACGGGTTAGGGCTCCCAAGTTGCCCCTCTAAAATTAATAAGATTCACCCCTAACATTGGGTCCCCCATTATCATTTATGATATTAGGAGTTGTTTCTATCATCATACTATATATTTACATTTTAGTCAAATATTGGACATTCTCCAATCGCGCTGAATATCAAAACTTAAATATAAAAATTTTAGGCTTTTGCTATAGTGTCCTATTAGCAAAAGCCTTCTGTTGTCATCTGTTCTATCTAAAAATATCTAATTCAGATAACATGTTTTTTAAATTAATAGCATCCCATGGTAAAAACTCTGCTATCGTTAAGCCAACAACATCATTTTCTTTGAAAATCCCTTTTAAAATATTCACTAATTCATTAAGCGTCATCTTCCCTGCTTCTGAAGGAAATTCTGTCACTCCAGGCTCAGAAAAGTATAACGATCGAAATAAATTCGGATCTAACACATCCAAATCAAGATGTATTGCTATTTTATTAAAACCCCTTTTCTTAATCCACTGTTGTATTTCTTCAAATTTTAAATTCTGTTTATCTTGAACGATATAATCTAATTTTAATTCATCTAATAGTTTACCTTCAGAATCCAGTGGTTTTTGTATCCCAACATATAAAAATTGATTCGATTCAAATGGAAATTCAACAATTTTAGATAACTCAGGGTCTCCTGCTCCTAATAGGTTACCTAAAACCATCGCATGTTCGTGGTAATATTCTTTTGGTGTTGAAATATCCGGATGAGAATCTATCCAAATAACTCCTAATTCCTTCCCATATTTACAATGAAGGTAATCAAAAGGTGCTTGAGATACTAGACAACTTCCACCAAAAGTAATAATTTTATCAGGTAACTCCTCCTTCAATACTTCTGCTGCCATACAAACATTTCGTTTCACAATAGATTGAGCAACTACGCCATTTTCTTTTACTAATTTTTCATTTTTTGGTTCTTCAATATCTAATTTTATGTTCTTATGATTATCATTTTTAGGAGCCAACCAAGAAAGTAATTCAGCACCAAAATAATATTCTCGCTTATTTCCTCCTTGCCAATCTGGGGCTATTAATCTTATCGTTTTACTCATTTACACAAACCTCCATTGTTATCTACTCTAGCGTTATACTTTATTTTATCTTCTCTCTATCATTTCGGGTTGTCATTCATAATCTTGTTCCCAAGAGTCAACCATTACAAAAAATTCTATTAACGTTTAAGATAGATAATATCTGCACTGACATTGTAGCAACATTAAATATAATGAATTTACCATAGTTATGCCTCCCTTTACATTATTATTCACGTATTATATAATAAGCAAAATAAAATAAATAGTATGCACTTTTTTGACACATACTATCTTAAAGGGAAGTGTAAACATGAGCATGGAAGAATTAAAGCCTATTAATAGTATAAAAGACACACCTTTTGGATATACGCTCTCACTGATAAGTGGTAAATGGAAAATGGTAATTCTGTATTGGCTTATTGAATCACAGCCAATACGATTTAACGAAATGCAACGCCTTATCGGTTCAATCACATACAAGACATTAAGCGTTCAACTGAAAGAATTAGAAAATGATGGACTGATTATACGTAAGGAGTATCCACAAATCCCCCCAAAAGTAGAATATTCTTTATCAGAAAAAGGTCTTTCTTTATATCCCATACTAGATGCTATGTGTAAATGGGGTGAAAAGAATATGTATAGTAAATAGTATTCAGCGGTTGTATAAAATAAAGCAGGTACCTAATGAAATGACCCCCAATCGTTAGTTTTTTAGGTCTAACTTTTTGGGAGCACCTCAATTAAGGCACCTGCTTTTTATGTTCAATATCTACCATAACAGTATTCATAATGTCTAATAATTAACTGAACAAATCTACTTTAAACTTAAAATCAAAACTAATGAAAATACTTCTTATAAAAACCTTATTTATCTAGAATAACAAGTGAACTGAATTTCTGCCTTTTTGTTATATGATTTATTGCGCTACGGTATATAAGGAATAAAAATACTCTCGTTTTTCCATCAGTTCTTCAAACGTACCTATTTCATCAACTTTTCCGTTTCGTAATACTAGAATCTGATCGTATTTTTTAAGTAATGCTTCCTCTAAGCGATGTGTCACGATAATACGTGTAAGCCCAGAGATATCTAGGATGGAATTTGTAATAGAAAAAGCTGTTGCTGTGTCTAGTGCTGCTGTAGCTTCATCCACGAAAAGTACAGGTGTTTCATGCAAGAGACTTCTAGCGATAGAGATACGCTGACGTTCTCCACCCGAAAGACCAGAACCATTTTCACCACAAGAATAATCATGTCCACGCTCTTTTATTAAGTTAGATAGCCCTGACATAAGAATTGCACGGTCAACCTTTTCTTCTTCGAACTCTCGAAACATGGTGATATTATCACGAATCGTGCTATTAAAGATAAATACATTTTGCTGAATGATGGATACCATATCAAACAAGGAATCAGAGCTAATAGTCTTAAGTTCATCACCATCATATAGAATCTCGCCCTCGTAGTCTTCATAGCTTCCCATAAGAAGATTTAATAAAGTAGATTTACCGCTGCCTGATCCACCTACTAGTGCATAACTTTTCCCAGCTTCAAAACGCATTGTGATATTTTGCAAGATTGGGTTGTCTTTTTCATAAGCAAATGATAGATTTCTTACCTCAATGGCATCATCAAGTATATTATCTACTTGCTTTCCTTCACGTTGAACATTTGAGTAAATAGCTTGAGTTAATTTATCAATAAGCGCATCTGCTGCCTTACGATTTGCAAGAATCTGTGGAACATCAGAAATCGGACTTAATACATAATTCATTAATTGTACAAATACAATGACAACACCAGCTGTTACTCCTTTTCCTGAAACAGTGAGATATGCACCGAATAAGAATACACCAAACTGAGCAATCACCCCTGCAATCATGCCAATGGTTTGTATCAACAAATCTGTCATACGGCGTTTACACTTCAGTTCTTCTGTCTTTTGATTATTTTTAGAAAACTGTTTGATAATCTCACGTTCTGCTTTAAAACTTTTAATTACCGAAAAACCAGATAGAGTGTCTTTGACCATCCCTAGGAAATTCTCATTTTGGTCTGAAACCTTTTTCTCAGCTGGAGCTAAACGATTGCCCGTTAACATAGATGCAATCACAGGCACAAGAGATAATAAAAATGCAATTAGTGTTAAAAAAGGACTATAGAATAGCATTAAAATGAATGCTCCAAGAAACATGATGATTTGCATCACCAGTGTAAATATCTTACTTAGGTAGTTTGTTTCGATACTAGTTGCATCGTTAGTCAAAGCAGAAATATAAGTTGATGTGTTCTCTCCTGTAAATGAACTAATGCTCTTTTTCGTTATCTCCTCAAAGGCATGATCTTTATATTGCTTCATAGCCTTTTTTAAAAATCTTGGTAAAGCATAAAACTGTAACATCATAATAATGACGAATAAAACCACCGTGAAAATAACAATGAGTGTGATTTGTAACAAGGATAACTCTTTCGACATACCTGTTGAAATATCAATAATTTGTTGCATTTCCCAAGAGATTAACAAATTAAGAAATGCAATTAAGACCGTTGCAAAGATTGCCAATGAAAACAACAGCTTGTTATTTACATAAAATTGTTTCTTAAATTCTTTTCTCTTTGCTTTATTATCATTACTCCCCTTCACGTAAAATCTCCTTCCATATCTTCATCATATCTTCTTTAATTTCCGCATTTTCACATATCACTTTTTCGATACCCTGTCTTGCAGTCACCCCGAAATCATCAGAAAGTGAATCTTTGCTCTGAGAACAATATTTAATATTATTTAAGTTATAGTCTGGCGTAGCATCAAACTTTTCTGCTAACACTTTGGCTTTGCTTAAATGTACTTTCGAAGATTTAACCTCACCCATTTTGCAATACAATAATGAACAGAGAGTAAAAATCATAACATCTAATTTATCAATATAACATACCTTATCCGTTCTTAATCCTTTTAAAAACTCATGCATCCATTCTAAAATCTCTAGCGCTTTCTTATGCTCTTTCTTATTAGAGTAGTAATTTACATACCCTATCATAGTTTTAAAAAGACCAGTGATTCCTTGAATGAAACTTTCGGACAAATAAGGAATTGCTTCCTCAAACTTGTTTGACATAATGAGATAAAATCCAATATCTCCGTTATTTATTCCTCCATAATTATACTTTTTTAAGTGTTCCACCGATTTTTCTACTTCACCTAGTGCCATGTAGATGGTTCCGATACTGTTTTGCAAGGAAATTTCGCTTATTGTCTCATCCATGTTTTGATCGATTAGTTTGCAAGCTCGTTGATGTAATAATAGTGACTTTTTTAGCGCCTCTATATCTCCGTACTCAATTCCTTTCATGAGAAATAATTTTGCACTTTCATAAACGACATTAAATCGATTCGGGTATTTCTGTAAATACTTATCTACCTCTATTTGTCCTTTTTCGTACATCTTCTCATGTCGTAACCTTTTTATTTCTTCTGCCGCCTTCTCAGGATTTGTTCTCCCTAGTTCATAACCTAATAACACATCAACTGATATTTCAAAAAAATCAGCTAAGGTAACAATCATACTAATATCAGGCGTAGAAAGTCCTGATTCCCATTTTGATACCGCCCCTATGGTAACACCAACTGCTTCTGCCAATTGTTCTTGTGTGAGTGCTAATTCTTTTCTATACTTTCGAATATTTTCGTTAATTTTAATTACCATGTTATCCCCCCTAAGTGGTATCATATCATATCTGGTTTTTTTAGGTAACCTACTAATTGTAAAGTTGGTAAAGAAATAATTTTACTGTTAGTAAAGTTGAATTATTTTATAATACTACAACAAATGAGATAAAATCGTTAGATTCTTTCTACCATAGACTAAATCATCAAAGGAACGTATTTCCTAGCTCACAGATTCAGACAGATAGGTCAGGAAATAAAATAAGTGCTGGGGATTCACAATGTTCCCCAGCACCATATTTTCATACAAATGATAGCCTAACTATTTTTGTATCCATCATTATATCATGATTTGCTACCAAGCAATATACTATATGTCCGTCTGACACTCCAATATATAATACTTATTTTCAATGATTACTATATCTTTCTTATTTGATCTTATGTTATAACCCTAATATTCTTTCCGCATTCCTATAGAAAATCGCTTCCTTGGCTTCCTCAGAGATATGCTCCTGTAATACTGCTTGCACATACATACGAGGATTACAGATTGGATAATCAGTTCCAAATAAGAACCTCTCATAACCAACTTTTTCAACACCATATGCCAAGATACCATAACGAAAAAGACCAGTCCCAGACAAATCTAAATATGCATTTTCATATTGTTTCATTCTTTCAATATGATGAAGAAAGTCACCTTTTTGACCAGGATGTGCTGCAACAAATGTAAGATTGGGATGCTGTGCAATCATTTTTTCCATATTCTCATGTTCTTCATTCACCGTATGATAATTAATAATCATCCCATACTGCTCTGCAACATCTAGAATTTCTGAGAAGTTTTGATTCGCATAATCCGTCCATCCATGCATATAAGGAACAAGTTCACCAATCAATCGAATTCCATTCTTACTCATAAACTCGATTTCATCACAAGATTCTTTTACGAAGTCTGGATGTACATGAAATCCCGGTATATAAAAATCACCATAGATTTTCTTTAACTCAAGAGCTTTACGATTTAGCATCTTTATATGTTCAAAACCTGCTCCTTTCATAAACCCTTCCTTCTCAATCACTGAACCACAGATCTTAGTGATGAACGCATCCTGTAAATCCTCTTTTGCTTTCATTCTATCTATGTAGAATACTTCTTGATACATCCCAAGGTACTCTTGTTTCGTCAAATATGGATGCACATGAAAATCAATAACCTTCATACAATATCTCTCCTGTCCTTTTTCCTAAGCGTTTCATCAAGAAAAAATCATTTTCTTTAATCTGATCTTTATAATCTTTTCTTAAATTCTATTCTATTCTTTCCTTCACATTCTTCCCTTTATCCCAAATGAATCGCTCCATGTTCTCTGATATTCATCGGATAAATGTTCTTAGGGTCAATATATTGAGACATATACTCAATATAATGAGTAGTCTCTTCTTTTGGTATTACGCTCATAATAACGCCAGCAAATCCACCTCCATGAATACGGCAACTGCCATCCCCTAATTTCTTAATAAATAACTCGGTTAATGCAAGAGCTAAATTAATCTTCTGATCTTTGTTATCTGTTGCTACATAACAGTTTTGTAACCATTTCCAAGAAGAGTTACCAGACTCTTCTATAATCTTTAACAGATGTTTTTCGTTATGGTCAGCCACCGCTTTTATTGCTTCCTCTACTCTTAGATTCTCTTCATAGAAGTGCATTGCACGAAGTAAAGCTCTGTCGTTTTCAATGCTCTCCTCTAACTCTGTAAAATGCTCTAAAAATTCCGGTAAGCTACTATCGCATAATAGTGTTCCACCTAACTTCTTCGCTACTGCTTTCATTTCCATTGGGATTTCTGAATATTCACTACTTAAATCAGCGTGACCTTTTCCTGTATTTACAATAATCAAATCATAACCAATCTTTGAAAATGAGAAATCCACTTTCTCATACTTTACATCATTGGAAAAATCCAATGCAATTGTTCCACCTACTGCACATGCCATCTGATCCATTAAGCCAGATCCTTTATTCCAATATCTATTTTCTGCATACTGACCAATCTTAGCATAATTGGTATAGCTCATCTTCCCATCATTAAAGAAATAATTAATGATAGAACAAATCAGCATCTCAAAAGACGCGGAAGAACTAACACCCGCAGCTCTGATTACAGTTGTTGATATGTACGCATTAAAACCTGAAACTAAAAAGCCTGCTTCTATCGTTGCCTTTACCATACCAGCGATTAAAGAAAGGGTTTCCTGATTGATTGGAGCCTCCTCTAACTTTGAAATATCTAAACGAATTTCCTCTTCATATCCTTCACTGAAAATTGA
>JAEWHR010000127.1 GCA_023387655.1 Bacillota bacterium | reverse complement strand
TCAGATCATTTCATTTTCTTATTTTACTTTAAAACGAACATAAGCACTAACTGCTAAAAAAGACTGGAAAGCGCTTTACTTTCCAGTCCCTTCACAGCATTTATAAATTTTACATTTTTTCTGGTGCACTAAAGCCTAATAAATCAATGCATGTAGTTAATATTCTTAAAACAAGATCAATAAGAGCAATCCATTCTTGCTGTTTTTCTTTGTTTTCTTCTGCAATAATTTTGTTTTCATGATAGAATGTACTAAATGCATTCGCCAAATCATAAACATAAGCACATAACTTATGAGGTGCATTTTCATATGCCGCATGTTCAATCACATCATTAAACTTTGCACACTCTAGCATAAGATTTACTTCACTCTCACCATATTCTCTTGTATTTCCGGACTTGATACAAAGTTTGCTTAAATCTACTGCCTTGTTCTCTTCTTGATATTTCGCTAGAATTGATTTAATTCGTACAATCGTATAAAGAATATAAGGTCCTGTATTCCCTTCAAAGGAAGTAAAACGATCAATATCAAAAATATAATCTTTGGATGCCTGGTTTGATAAATCACCATATTTTAATGCTGCTAAACCTACAATTCTAGCAACCTCTCTAGCTTCCTCTTCTTCCATCTCACGGTTCGACATAATCTTCTTATAAACTTCTTCATTAATGCTATCCATTAAATACTCAAGACGCATTACACCGCCATCTCTTGTCTTAAATGGCTTACCATCTTTACCATTCATTGTACCAAAGCCTAAGAAAGTTAACTTCACATCTTCAGGAACTAACTTTGTTTTCTTTACACAACGGAATACTAATTCAAAATGAAGCTCCTGACGTTTGTCTACTACATAGATTACAGATGCAGGCTTAAATAATTTCATACGCTCTACTAAAGTAGCAAGATCGGTGGTAGCATATAAACTTGCACCATCAGATTTTAAAATCATACAAGGAGGTATTTCTTTGGTATCTGTCTCTTCTTTTACATCAACAACCAAGGCGCCCTCACTAATTTTAGCATATCCATTCTCTTTTAAATAAGCTACCATGTCTGGAATATAAGGTTGCGCATCGCTTTCTTTCTTCCACACATCAAAATGAACGTTTAGATTATCATAATTTTTCTTTAAATCATTGACTGATACAGTCATAATGTGATTCCAAAGAGCGGTATATCCACGATGACCATTTTGTAATTCAAATACGATTTCCTTAGCTTCTTCACGAAATTCTGGATGTTCTTTGGAATATTCGCTTGCAGTTGGATAAATTTCCTCCAATTCAGAAATTGAAAAAGGAGCTTCACTTGGATACTCACCAGTAAAACTTTCATCAAAATAAGGAAGGTTTGGCTGACGTTTTCTAACCTCAGCAATAATAAGCCCCATTTGAGTTCCCCAGTCTCCAAGATGCGCATCCCCAATTACGTTGTGGCCTAAGAAGCGTACCATACGTTTAATACTTTCACCAATAATTGCAGGACGAAGATGACCAACGTGAAGAGGCTTTGCAACATTTGGTCCACCATAATCTACAACTATTGTATCAGGGTTCTTCGTTTCCTCACAACCAAGGCGTTCTTCCTTTGACATCTTATTAAGATAATCTACTAGAAACTCTTCCTTAATAGAAAAATTAATAAATCCTGGCATAATTGCTGTAATCTCTTTTAAAATTGGATTATCTTTACATTGTTCCACAATTTCATTAGCAATCATTATAGGTGCTTTTTTGTACAGTTTTGCAGCGGCAAGAGCTCCATTGCATTGATACTGACACAAATCCGGACGATTCGATATCGTTACCACACCGTACTTCTCTTCGTAACCGCACTTTACAAATGCTGCTGTAAAGATATTGGATAATTGATCAATTACTTTTATCATAAATGCCTCCATAACTATTTACATTTCATTTCCACCATTATGTTATATAATTTATAATGGTATTCGACAATGTCGTTCACTATATTATCGTTTACTTTAACACAATTTATTTCGCTTGTAAAGTAATGCTATCTGCAAATAAGCAAAAAATAAAGTAACAAGAGTCAGCGGTAATTATACGGTCTTAAACTAAGAAATTTCGATAAAATAGTCTAAGAACTTCCCTTTCTAAGTACATTCTTTATCCCACTAACTTATTTAACTAATCTTTATTTTTAAAGAATAGAAAAAGGACTAAATGTTGGCCTAGTATTACCCAAATTTAGTCCTTTCCTTTTGATATTAAAAATAATGATTTCTTAGTACAAGCTATATATGGCTTAGTCTGGCATTACAAATGCACATGCAATGTATGCAAGTATACCGATACCACATAATGCAAAGATAATCCATAAAATTCGAACCACTGTAGGGTCTAAATTAATGTACTCTGCAATTCCTCCACATACTCCACAAAGTTTTCTGTCTGTACGAGACTTAACTAATTTTTTCTGCATAACAAAATCCTTCCTTTCCACACTCAATATTAACGCACGAATTAGCGAATTCTAAGACTAATGGAACCAACACCGCACTCAAGCTCAAATGTTCCTATTGCATTATCATTATAAATGCTTTCATCGGTGGAAAAGCTCCATTCCCTATTATTTATTTTAACACTTCCAATTCCACAGTCAACTATATAATTAAATTCATTTTCTTCTCCATCTAAATCAAGGCTAATTTCACCAACACCACAGTTTGCATAGGTATTTCCAATGATCTCACCCCTAACGGAGATTTCACCTACACCACAATCCAAAGCAACATCATTTGCTGTAAGACGATTAATCTTCATAGAACCTGCTCCCACTGAGAAGCTGGAACGATTGTCTACCGTAAGATTTTTTAGCGTCATCTCTCCCGCTCCTAATGAAATATCCACAGTATCTGCATGAACTACATCAACTACTAGTTCTCCTGCTCCAAATTCAATGTCAAATTCTTCTGCTACGAATCCTTCTGGTAAAGTGATGGTGATAGTCGGATACCATTCATCTTCTATTTGAACCCCAAATCCAATAAAGCTAAGGGGGAGATTAAGACCGAAAAGATTAAAAGAATAACGCTCATCGAAGTTATCCTCTAGATACCATACTCCATTTCTCACTTCACTATGAAATCCGTCTTCCGTAGTATTTTTAACCTCGACATGAAAGGTATCTCCTTCCACGATTCGAACTCTACCAAAGTCGACATCAAGCTCAATTGAGGTAATATCCTTAACTTCATCCTGGTATGAAGCTGTATTGTACCGATTCCTATATCTACCACCACTAAACAAAGCTCCAAAGATTAGTATCGCGATTCCAATTCCTATGGAAGCACAGGCTATTCCAAGTACAACTCTCCCTGTTGATCTCATACTGCTACACTCCTTCCCCCAAATGGTGCTTTTAACAGACCAATGAGTCCACGAATTAAAATTGGAAACATCTTAGCACAGAGAATAGCTACAAGGAATAACAACACTCCAACACCAAAACATATCATTCCACCACCTACTGATAAAGCACCAAATAGTGGAATTACAAATACTTTAGCTACTCCCATAATAAATAACGAAAAACCTAATATAATACATCCAATACCGGCTGCACCAAACCCAACAACCAAGCCGAATACTGTTGCAAAGCAAGCAAACATCAGAGGTATAATAATTGGAAATCCAAAGATACAAATCAATATTAAAGCCAATACATTAACACCAGTTTTCTTAACAACAGGTCTTTGATTTTGGTAGGACGCATTTTGATAATTTGTCCCCTGGTTTTGATAAGATGTGTTTTGATATTGGTAGTTTGTATTCTGGTTTTGGTATCCTGTGCTTTGGTTTTGGTTATTCTGAGTTTGATATCCTGTATTTAGGTTTTGGTTGTTCTGATTTTGATATTCTGTATTCGAGTTTTGGTTGTTTTGAGTTTGATATCCTGTATTTAGGTTCTGGTTGTTCTGATATCCAGTCGTTTGGTTTTGATAGTTTGAATTCTGATTATGATAGGAAGTTTTTTGTCCATGATCAGCATTATCTTGTGAATCAATATTATTTACTTCATTAGAATTAGAAGTTGATACTTCGTTCAATTTCATGATGCTGTTTTCTTTTTGATCACTACTTTGGTAACCTCTTTCGGTATACTCTCCAGTCTCCCCTTCTTTTATAGCTCCAAGGTCTATTTTTATACTCTTTGCCACTTTTGCTGGTGAACCCAATTCTCTTAAAATAAACGTTTCATTCAGCACTCCTGCTTCTTCAAAATAACTGTCATAGAACGCAAGTGCTTCCATTCTTTCCTCTATTGGAATATCCTGTAGCAACTCCTCCAACTCTTTTAGAAACTCAACACGGTTCAACTACGCCACCCCCTCGAAAATTTTACTTATCTTTGCGGAATAGTTTTTCCACTCTGAACAATATAACTGAAGTTGTATTCTTCCTTGTGGCGTTACTTTATAATATCTTCGATTTCTACCCGCAATTTCCATATCATATACTTCCAAACAATCATCTTTTTGTAATCTACGAAGAACAGGGTAAAGCGTAGATTCCGAAATTTCTATTGCCTCTCTAACATCCTGAGTTATTTTATATCCATAATTTCCTTCCGGTTCCTTAGAAACCGCAGCTAGTACAATCGCATCCAATAGTGCGGATCCTGTATTAAAAACCATGTAATCAACTCCTTTTACTATTATCATATTATCCCATATCATTCCCTTGTTTTTAGTATAATATCATTTCATTGATGATACTATACATCATATAATATTGTACTGTCAATATGGTTAATCATTTTCTAATTATTCTCTAAGATTTGTATACTACAACATAGTTTTTGAGAATGGTATTAAAGTTTTTTAGAATGATATTAAAAGTTTTTGATAACATAAACTAGATGCTTGTGACCTCGTTTGTAACCCATTTTTCATATACTTAATTGTAACTAAAAAGAAAAACCAAGATATATCTATCCTGGTTTATGGTGAATTTTTGTTTAACATATTATTTATTTGTATATCCGTATCCGGCAAATTCAGCACCATAGTTTTTATTCAACAACTCCAGTATCTGTTCATTTTCTCCTACATAGTTGATTATCAGTGTGCCTTTTTTGAAGAAATGCGGTTGCGATACCCATTCGATTTCTACTTCCTTGCCCGGATAAGATATGCTCCAACCATCTTTATCAATATAGGTGGAATCTTTCTCCATATCTTTGTTTGAATCATATTCGTAAATGCTGATGATTTCATCTCCGATTAAAATTGGTTTACGTGTAACGGAAAGAAAACTGGATTTATCGGAATCTCCCTCAGTATATTGAACGTTGTTGTCGGCTAACATGTTCAAAAAAACCGTATAGTCTGATTCATTCTCAGATGGTTTTTGTGAGCATGAAGTCAGGACCAGTAAAGTAACCGAAATAAAAAGCAAAACGATTTTTTTCACCTGTGATACACCTCCTAATGAATAATATTGTCATTCTATTTTCGTATGTATGTACTTCCTTTGCATATTAGTCGAATATACCGTTTAAAAAGTTCCAATGATTCAGAGTATATAAATATAAATTTTCTCTATTTCATTTGTAGTATATTACACTATATACCAAATATCCATATTTAATTTGCGAATGCCACCCTGCCAGGCAGAGAGGAAAAGAGAAAATAAAAGTGACACTACTGGATTAATTTGGTAGAATGGATTTATTATATCTTTGGCACTATGACTATGACTTGGAAGGGAACCATTGCCGCAAATGCTGTGATTGTTCTTGTTTCAATTGTAACTGTTGCGATATACAACAAAAAGAACAGGCGAATAGTATAAGCTTTATCTTCAATGAGCAAGTGCAAAATTGCCTTTTGTAATTTACAAAGATGATTGGAGGAATATGTTGTGGCTTATAAAATATTGATTATAGACGATGAAGAGATGATGACTGAACTTCTGACAGACCATTTTGAGACAGAAGGATACCTTCCCTTAGTTGCCAATAGTAGCGAAGAAGCTCTTTCCAAACTCAACAACAAGCCAGATATCATTCTATTAGATATTACAATGCCGAGAATGGACGGGTTACAATTATGCCAAGCAATTCGCAATCATGTGATTTGCCCTATTCTTTTTCTCACGGCAAAAATCACGGAACAAGATAAAATTAATGGTCTAAGCGCTGGGGGTGACGATTATATCACGAAACCGTTTAGTCTACAGGAACTTACCGCGCGTGTAGAAGCTCATTTACGAAGGGATGAACGCACCAAGCAGACACCACAAATCATCACCTCCCAAGGACTGATTATCAACATATCGGAACGCACAGTTTATTTCAATGAAGGTCAGATACCTTTTTCAAAGCGTGAGTTTGAAATCATTGAATTTTTGGTATCATATGCAAATCAAGTATTTGATAAAGAACGAATTTATGAATCTGTGTGGGGACTAGAGGCAGAGGGCGACAGCAATGTCATTAAAGAGCATATTCGCAAAATTCGAACCAAGTTGCAGGAGGCTACCAGAAAGGATTACATAGAAACAGTTTGGGGGATGGGATATAAATGGAGAAAATAAAAAATAAAAATCTATCTCTCAAAAAATCATTTTTTTGTATGGTTACAATTACGATTGCAATTGCATTATTCTGTTCAGTGATTACCATATACGGTTGTTACCGAATTCAGCTATTTATTTTGCCAGATGCCAATGAAGTATGGCTCAACTTCTCAACAACCTATTCGGATGGAACCGTTTTAAAAGGAAGACAAAAGGTGGAATGGGATCAGCCCACACAGCTTTATCAGTTGATTCAAGATAATTCAATAGCGTCTGAAGAAGTTGGGAAAACCGATTATACAATAGAAAAGATTGAAAGTAGTTATTCGCTGTTATCTCCCAAAAAGAAGCTTTTTTACCAAAGCCTCTCTTTCGCTATGATATTTCTTCCATTCCTTTATTCTGTAGTTGGTATATCTATCTGCGCCTGGTGGTTTTATAAAACGAGGTTGGCACCTCCATTGAAATCATTGTCTAAAGCAACGAAACAGATCAGCAGGCAAAACCTAGAATTTTCTATTTCATACAGCCGCCAGGATGAGATGGGAGTTCTTTGTGATTCATTTGAAGAAATGCGAAAAGCCCTCTATGATAATAATCGATTGATTTGGAGAATGTTAGAAGAACGTCGGATGCTACAAGCATCTGTAGCGCACGATTTACGAAATCCCATCGCAATTATTGGTGGATATGTGGAGTACCTCAAAAAAAATATTCCTCAAGGGAAAGTAAGTCAGGACAAGCTACTGCATACACTTGATAATCTATCAACAGCCACTAATAGATTAGAGCATTATACAAACTCTATTCGGGACATAAATAGCCTTGAAAATATAGAAGTTCATCAGATACCCAGTGAATTACCAGACCTCTTGCAGAATATGTTAGATGATTTCTCTGTAATGGCAGAACAGAAGGGTCTGAAACTTAACGCAGTTTTTCGCATGCCACAATGTAATGTACAAATTGATCCACAGATATTATACCGAATTATAGAAAATATTTTCGCAAATGCACTTCGCTTTGCAAGAAAAGAAATCCGAATGGAATTTTCAATTGAAGATCAGAATCAGTTGTATATTCGTATCATAGACGACGGGAAAGGTTTTCCTGAAAAGATATTAAAAGATCGAAATACACTTATCTATACAACCGACACGACGGGAGAACACTTGGGTATGGGACTAATAATCAGCCAAACCCTATGTCAAAAACTTGGTGGAGAGTTAAAATTGTCAAACAATAAAAACGGCGGCGCAAAAGCAACAATAAGCGTTACCGTATAATATAGGAAAAATGCAAAAGGATTGCAACTGCAATCTGATCTAAGATTGAAAAGGCAATTGTTATAGATAAATTTAGAACTCAGTAGAGAGGTCACCTAAAAAGGTGGCCTCTCTTTTGCTTTGTATAAGAAATATCAATAACACTGCTGTAAAGTAGAATTTATTATAAACTTCAAAATCTTGACCGTTTCTTGACCTTTACTTGATAGAGTATAAGTATCAAGTAAATAGGAGGCTATCTCATAGTAATGGAACCTCCGATTTTGAATTACTTATTCACCTGATTTAGGTGTTTTTATTCTATTAGAAAGGAATGATTTATCATGAAGCAACGATTATTTATTATGGGACTTATCATGACCATGCTTCTATCCGGGTGTAGCTACTCAGTACTACCCGAAGAAAAGACCTCAGATATTCAAAACTCTAAAAACCCATTTGAGGATGTTACCGGCTCTAATCTTATCGGGGATATTTCTCATGGCCCCCTTGATATAAGCCGGTCTGAGAAAGGCGATATTCTGCCATACGAATATGATGGGGGAGAATTTTCATTGAAATATCATTTTTCTGCAACCGGAAAAGCGGAAAGTATCGGTTTCCTACTATTCTTAAATGGTGAGCCGCAACCCTATAAAGTGGACAATACGGAAGAACTCTCCTATTGTCATTCGTTTCCTATGAAGGACTCTACTGAGCAGGATATTACATTCATCTTTACACCTGTTGCTGGGTATAAGGATGACACTCTGAATTTGACAATTCTGAGCCTTTACTATCCTACTTTTCAGCCAGATATGGAAACGACTTCAAGCTATGGTTTTTACCACGGAATCCTCCAGTATCAAGTTCCAATTGAATTCCATGTAGATGCACCTGTAGATTCTCTACCTGAACATTTAATCGCAGATGTTGTAACAGAATTAGATGTTAGGGTTGAAAAGTTTACGAAAGATTTTATAGAGACAGAACTTCCTGCTAATGGCGTGACTGATGTAACCGCCATTGAAACTAATGCTTATTACACAATAGCGTACGACGAGAAATTGAAATTTGATAATTTAAATCTGACCGGAAAGGACACTGTAACAATTCGATATATGTTATGTGGTCCGCAAGGTGCAAAATTCAATACGATTTTCTATCTTAACCACCAACCAATTTCCTATAACCACGTCACATCATATAAAACGAGACTAACCAAAGGCGGTGTGTGGGTGGCAGAGATAACAATCGATATGAGCAAGTTGGACGATTTTAGTACATTTTATGTAATATCAGTCCCGGCAGATGGGAATCGAGACAGTATGACAATAAAAACAAATTCTATACTATTTTATAAGGAGAAATAGAGCATGAAAACTTACATCACAATAATTATAGCCATTATTTTCTCAATTTCCCTAGTCGGCTGCGGAGCAAACAAGAATCAGTCCGTTCCAGATACTACACTGCCGAAGGGTCCTACAGTTTTGCCTAAGGAAACGACAAGTAATGAAGCGACAAATATAATTACTGTTCCCGCGGAGTCTGATATAGAATCTCTACTTTCTGGCGGAACTTTCAACCCTGATACCTTTGCGTCAAAGATAAAGGGCGGTTTCTATGCTTCTGGTAATCATCTCTTTGTTCTTTCGGATCAACTCTATTTATATAACACAGAGGCGGATGAAATCATATCGTCTGTGTCAGCGGAACAATCACAATTCACAGTAAAGTGTTTTAATAACGGGTATCTCACAAGCGGCTTTGAAAATGGTGAATTGACCTGTATCCTTTATGACGATATGCTACAGGAAAAGCAGCGACTCATTCTTTCCAAGGAGGTTGCAGACGACTTTATTTTTGTGGATGCTACTGCAATTTCTCCGGATGGAAAGCAAGTTGCCTTTGCTGGGCTAAGGGGAGTATATCTTTATGATGTGGAAACTAAGTCCACTGATATACTTTTTGATTTTGAAAGTGATGCCGGGATTAATCACAACAAAATTACGATTATGGAGCATCTTGCATTTATATCAGATGGTAAAAGTATTATATACACAGGACTAGGTAATACAATACCAATGATTGAAGGTGAAGAAGGTTTCAGTATCTATGGGTATATCTCAGTGGATGGAATCAGTCAGAAACTCATTAAAAAGGATTCGTATGGGATTGAAAGTCTCTCTTTTTTTGGAAACACTCTAATTTTGCCACAGAGTTTTACAAAGGCAGACGGTACGCTTTTGATTGTAGATACCATAACAGGAAATGAGAGACTGATCCATTTTGATTCTTCCCGTGAGGGAAAAGATGGAGTTTTTAGTTCCAGTCAGGGCGAATATGTTGCTACTGCTATTTTGAGTAACGACATGACCATTCACATTTATAATACCAACACTGGTGAACTGCTGCATACGGAAACAATTCCTGACAATGGGCAAGATTATTTTTACAGAATCCCACAGATTTTAATACTGGATGAATCGCGCACCTGTATTGTTTTTATGGGGAGAACTATAGACAATGTGGAAACTTTAACTACTGTCTTTCAGTTCTGATAGGGGGATGGCATATGGACATAACATTTCAAAACATTTCAAAGCAGTATAAAAGTAAATATGCGCTTCAAGACTTCTCAGCAGAACTCCACGAGGGAGTCTATGGCCTTTTAGGAGCAAACGGTGCCGGTAAAACCACACTCATTAATATTTTCGTGGGTATTTTGAAACACGACAGGGAAGGATTTTAATTAACGGAACCGATACTAGAATATTAGGAAAAGATTTTTTATCACAAATTGGTTATATGCCACAGTATCCTGTTTTTTATCCTAATTTCAAAGTACTAGACTTTTTGGAATATATGTGTGCCTTGAAAGGGATTCCGACCAATCTTGGCCGCAAACGCGCCATGGAGTTGCTAGAGATTGTCAACTTAAATGATGCAATAAATAAGAAAATTGGAGCCCTATCTGGTGGTATGCGACAACGAGTCGGCATTGTGCAGGCGATGCTTGGAGACCCCAAGATTTTAATATTGGATGAGCCAACCGCTGGGTTAGATCCTCAAGAGCGAATCCGGTTTCGCAATCTGATAACAAAATTTTCAAAAGGTCGTACAGTCTTGCTGGCAACTCATATTGTTTCTGATGTGGAATGTATTGCAAATGAAGTTTTAATTTTGAAGCAAGGACAATTGATTCGGCAGAAGCCTATTCAAGAACTGGAGGATGAGATTTATGGAAAGGTGTGGTCCCTTACCGCGACAGATAATATGAATTTTTCTCAATTTGAGGATAAAAGAATCAGTAATATTCATCGACAAGGAAATCAAATTTCCCTGCGAATTATTGCAAATGAACAGCCAGACATTACAGCAATGGCTATGAAGCCAAACCTTGAGGATGTGTTTCTTTATTATTTTGGTGGTGATAACACATGAAAAAATTAGTTCGATACGAATTAGTTAAATTATGCTGCAAAAGAGCACTCTTGATTGCAATGCTCATGTTCAGCATGATTAATATAGTAAAAATTCAGGATGTCTACCATTCCTATTCCTATTTAACCAATAGCTCTGAAGAATACAGTTGGAATACAGTATATTGGGATCTTTATCCTCAGTTTTCTGGTGATATCACGTTAGAAAAGATTGATAATCTTCTGACACTATATCGTCCATTGAAAGAAATGACAGCAGATTTGACTGCAAGTACGGCAACAGATGATCCTAATACTCTTACCGGGAATATTTACAGTGACCGCAATCTACTAGACAAATACTATGTCAAGCCGATGAACTACTATTATAATTACCAACGATCGGCTTTCGAAGTAGCTACGCGGGCAGGAGAAAATAGTATGTTTTATACGTCGATTGGTAACGACTACGAAGCGCGAAAAAATGCGGTTATCTATCACCTGTTTTCCACGCGAGAAATTCCTGTATTTCAATATACTGAGATGTACAATTATTACTTAAACTACGATTTTTCTTCCGCACTTATCCTGCTCTTGAGTCTTTATGGGATTGTTACTGTGTTTGTTAATGAAAAAGAAACTCAGATGAATCTGCTACTTATTACTAACCCAAACGGTGGATTAAGAACCTGTGTAGCAAAAGTAATTGCGTCATCTACCTTTATTGTAGGCATTTCCCTCTGGTTTTCTATGCTTAATTTTATTGGCTTTGCTGCATTCTTTCACACATTTGAAGGTGGAAAGCTCCCTATATATGCAATCAGCAATTTTGAGACTGCATCTATTAATATTACTTTGTTCCAATATACCTTATTGTCTGCGGTGGTTAGAGCAATTGGATTTTGGACGCTGAGTATGCTAATGCTCTGGGTTTCAATGTTCTGGAAAACTGCGCTGCTACCGTTTATAATCAATTTTTCTATGGCCCTTGGGTTGATTTTATTGGGAGCGTCCAGAGCGTTTTATAGCGCTACGTGGGGTGATATATGGAATCCCTATTCACTGCTGGTTAATCGGATACTATTTAGAAAGACTGAATTCATCAATTTGTTGGGCTACCCAATACTTAGTTACCAGGTGGCAATAAGTATTTCTATAATAATTGGTATCTTGGGTGTGACGATGATTTTCGCTACCTATTCACGTAATCAATATTGTAGATTAGGAGGTAGACGATGCAAAGTTTTCTCTATGAAATGAAAAAGATGATGATCTATCAGCGAGGAATTTGGTATATTAGTATCTTTCTATCATTTAGCCTTCTCTGGCTCGTTGCAACAGATCAACCTCACAATATGGAGATGATGCAATATAAGGAAGAATACTCCTGGTATCTTAAGCATGTCACAGGAGCATACACGCAAGAAAAAGCGACCTACTTAGAGCAAGAAGCACAAAGAATTGATTCCGCTCAGAATACTCAAAAAGAATTAATGGATTTATATTATTCAGATCAAATCTCAGAAGAAGTATTTCAATTGCAATATGCAAAGCAGGAGGAAGTCATAAAGTTTCAGAATGGATTCGAGGTACTTTATGACCAGTATCTATATGTATGTGAGGATGAAGAAAACCACTATTTTTTACAGACAAATGGATGGAGTGGACTTTTAAACCGCAACATCTTTCCTTTTCCTCTGTTTCTAGTTCTTTTATTGATAATCATACCTATTTTCTGCTATGAATATAACTGCCAAATGGATGGACTGATTCGGACAATGCAAAATGGACATAGAATTGTCCTCCATAAGATTTTGATTGCTCTCTTTTTTACAGCTTTTTTATGTATATCAGAGTCAGCACTGAGGTTTCTATTCTTTTCTGTAAAATACGGGATACCTCATGGGGATTACCCTATTCAGAGCCTCCAATATTTTAGTGACTATTCACAAACACTTTCACTGATGAGTGGTTTCTGGTTAATCTCAGCACTTCGTTGTTTTGGATTCCTCATTTTAACAGTCCTAATCTTACTTCTATCGGTACTGCTTAAGAAGTATACTTTGACGATGCTTGTAACCGCAGCCAGCACAATTCTACCCTATATTGGACTGACAATGAATCGGATATACCATCTTCCATTGCCGCTTTCTTTTATCTTAGCAACCGATTTTTTTAAAGGTAGTATCTATGACAGTGATCCGCTTACGGGAGAACAGGTTACGATATTCAATGAGATAAGCCGTAGGGAATTAAATATACTAACAGGTGTTTTGTTTTTGGCTTGTGCTGGCGGAGTACTAGTAATCTGGAAAAAGACTTCTAATCATTGGTGCAAGTCGCAAAAAAAGAGCCGTCTTCATCGGCGTATGTTAGGATGTCTGTGCATTTTACTACTTCTTTCAGGATGTGCAAGACCTTCAGAGCATCCATATGATATAACCATATATAATTCGATTGATTCTGGTTCTAATAGTGTTGGTAATTATGAAGTTGTTTTTGATGAGGAAGCACAAAAATATTTACTTTACAATAAATCTAGCGATGAAGTCCTGGATTTGAACCGTTCCGCCTTTGCACAAAATACAAATACAGGTAAAATCCTCTCCATTTTCTGCAACGGACAATATATATACTATTTACAGTTGAGAACGGAAAGTTATATTGACAGAGTGGGTATCTATGATAGTACCACTCAAATCGTTTCTATTGTAGAGTTGAACACAGAAACATTTGAACAACAAGTCATATTTGAACAAATTGCGAGTCCTGGCCGTTCCGTCTTCGGCGTAGAATACCAGACCGATGATAAATGGACTTTTTTATTAGAAAACATTGGCTTTTTTCTGAATAATCGTAGCATATTCTTTTGCACCAATTCAAATATACGAAAGGTAGACCGAAAAACGAACAAAGTCAGTATGATAGACATACCTACAGATAAAAATATTGCATTTGATGGGAGAAACATCTTTTATATCGACGGCTTATCTATGCTAATAAAATACGATACCCATACTGCTGTTCATACTTCTTATCAAGATGTCATCCCATACAATTTCTTTTTAACCGATCAAAAAATCTATTTTATCAATCGTAAAGATGACAACAAAGTTTATGTCTGTGATCTTGAAGGAAGCAATATTATAAAGATTATCGATGTGCCGACCATCTATATTGCTTGCAATAGCGATACAATTTATTTTACTTCCAAAAAAGATGGCTTGCAATATTGTATGGATATAGGAAATTCAGAATGAGAAAAACAACAACAAGCAGAAAACAATAATAGGAAAACAAAATGGTTGCTTGAATTCAAGCAACCATTAGTTTTCTTACTTATATCACTATGTATCTTTCACATTTATTCAATAAGGCCAGTAACTCCCTCCCAATCAACAAATAAATTATAACGTTCTGTTGTAAATCGCAAAACACAGTAATTAGGGTCATCAGGCCCACTGAAATGATTTATTAGCCCGCCATACCACATCTCTTTTTTTATTTCTAAATCTGTTATAATTTCAATCGTACCAACCAAAGTTATATTATAGCCATCGGAGTTAAAGCATACACTTGCACGGTTACATTGGTTTATTCGCTTAGATTTTCTTGAATTTAATCCTGTGCAAAAGGTAATCCAGTTGATTCCATCTGATTTCGAAGCCGTTATGGTAGAGATCGTTGGAGATCCATCATAATCAATTAAACCTAATGCACAATAGGTATCCTCTCCTGAATTTTTCTCTATTATCTTACAAGACTTTTCTATAATTCCTTCTCTCATAGCTTATTTTCCCTCCTTATTTATGCTATAAAAGGTATCATCCTACACTAAATCTGTTATTTAATTCGATTGCATCTGCCGATTTTTTTACATGCAGCTGAATCATAAATTCTACATCTTTCTTCCACATTAAATTTAGTTTAAGGTATGTACCACTTATTTTACATAGTAACATTGCGAACATGACAACAGTATGTCGTGTTCGCAATATAATTTTTATTATTTAATTAATCAAAAGTAACTAAATAATAATCTATAAGTAAATACCAATAACTATATACTTACCCCTACGCTTACTTAAGCTCTTTAACCGTATCTAATAATAGAGGATAACCGATATAATCATCTAAGACGTTTATCTTCTTAGTTTTTGTTTTATTTGACATTATTACTGTTACAACTACTTTTGCTTTAAATCCATGCTTATGTACCTTTAATTCTTTTACCTTATCAATACGCCATGTATTTGGATCACCGCTCATCTCAGTTATTGTATTTTCTATATCTGCTCCTGCATTGGAAGCCCTATTTATCGCCTTTTGTACACCAGACATTGAATAAGCTGCTCCAAGTGCTTCAATCGGTAATACATCAGACCTAATAGATATATTTTGTTTCGTATACATTAATCGATAAAATGAACCATCATATAAAATAAAGGTAATAAAATTACTCATGTTTTTCTTAACAAACACAACAAATACTGGGATTGAAACAATCACTGCCAAAGTTATCAGTAATCCGCTATATTGATCTGATATTGCCATAAAAATAAACATTAGAATACAAAACACAATGACATAGACAAAGGAAAATAAAAATAGTTTAATTAGGTAAGGCATCTTACCATTTCTATCCTTTGTCCATACCTTGTTTGATTCAGTTCGTGCAGTCGCAATGTTGTCTTCCTGTTCACTCTTAGCTTTAGCTAACTTTTTGTACTCTTCTACATTCATTCCTAACTCCTCCTATTTTTGATTTTTATCACGAGTTCGATCTATCCCCCATATCATATTTTTACATCTTATTTAGAGATTTTTTCATATAACGCTTATGAAAGAGATATATGTCGTTAAAGCGACATTCCTCTATATTAATACATAATTTACCACAAATCAATCAAAAAATTAGTAATCTAAACAAGAGTCAACTGATAAAAAATTATAGTAAATTGCATAAATTATACTTTCTTGGCTATCTGTGGAACTTTATTAGTCATGTAGAAATATGTAATATTTTGGTATATAATAATATTATGATTTTCTTGTCGGGAGGGCTATTGTGAAGAAGAAAAGTAAAAAGCAAAAACGAAATGGGTTTCATGGAATTGGAACAAAAATGGTTGTCGCTTTTATGGTACCGATCGCAATGATTATACTACTTGGAACTGTGTGTTTCATCACAGCAAAGCAAGCTATGTTAGAACAAGCTAAGAAATCAATTACCGATACCATCAATGCAAAAGCCAGCTATTTATCTTTAGGATTTGAAAACATTAACAGCCGTTCCACTGAGCTCTTGAGCATGACAGAAATGCAGTTTTATTATCAAAATCCCAGATTAAATCCAGATAATCTAACCGAAGATCAATCAAAAGCAAAGCAAGCCATCCAAAAGCGAATGCTGAATATGCAAAATATATCAGACTTTATTTATCACATCTACATTTTTGGCAATATTGGTAGAGGGATTACTACCACACAAGCTAAAATGAATCTTGACACCTTTGACCGTTTTAATGAAACCGAAGAAGGGCAACAAATTTTAAACTCTCCTAATACCTATGGAGTTATCGGTACACATCCTTATCTTGAAGAAATCAACAATATCGATAATAAACAATATGATTGTTCTGATTATGCTCTAAGCATTTGGAGAAAATACAACTTTAACACTAACATCTATGTATTAATCGATATCAAACAAAGTACAATCGATAGCGCTCTTAGAGACATAAACTTCGGTGCAAACAGTTTTTCTGCTTTTCTTGTACCAGGAGGAAAAGATTCTGTTGTTGCGGGATTTCACGAAACAGAAGATGATGTTACAAAGAAAGAAGACTTACCTAGCATCTCACAGCTTTCGTGTGCACAAGCTGCTATGATTAGCGAGGAACAAAATAGTACTGAGACCATTACTTTAAATGGGGAACGCTATATTTTTGCATCTGCTAAAGTAGGTTCAACCGGGACTTTGTTATGTGGAATCGTACCAGAGAGTTCACTTTTGACAGAAACAAATAACATAAAATATATCACTCTTTTCTTAGTATTTTCCTCCATTATTATCGCTGGAGTTATCTGTGTATTATTTTCCCGTTCCTTAAGAAAGGGCGTGAAAGATATTATTAAACCGTTAACCTCTGCTGCAAAAGGTGATTTTTCCGTTTCATTTTCAAGTAAACGAAACGATGAATTCCGCATTATATCAGATAGTATTACTGATATGATTACCGGTGTCCGTGAACTCTTACATAACATGGAAGAGGTAAGCAATAAAGTTGCCATCTCTACCGATGAAGTACATAACAACACGAAACATATACTATCTGCAAGTAAAGGAATTGCTACCGCTATTGCTGAAATAGAACATGGTGTTGCAAGTCAAGCAAGTGACTCAGAACAATGTGTAATCCAAATGTCTGATCTCGCAGAACAAATTCAAACGGTTTATCATTATACCGATGACTTTAATAAGATTACTTTATCAACCAAACAACAAGTAACGGAAGGAATTCGCCTAATGGATGATCTTAATTCCAAATCGAAAGCCACTGCTGATATTACGAGTACGATTTCATCTGATATTAAAGAATTAGATGATTTGTCCGGTACCATTGGTAGTATCATCGTAGTTATGAATGAGATAGCAGCGCAGACGAATCTACTTTCCTTAAATGCTTCCATTGAAGCTGCCAGAGCAGGCGATGCAGGACTAGGCTTTGCCGTTGTAGCTACTGAAATTCGTAAACTTGCGGATGAGTCTGTACATGCATCTGAAAAAATCTCTGATATTATACATAAGATTGAAGAAAAGACGAATCGCACGATTCAAAATGTTATGAAAGCTGATAATATCGTAACAAATCAAACAAACTCACTCACTCTAACCATTGATTCCTTTGAGACAATTAATCACTCTGTCGATCAGTTGGTGAATAATATGCAGATGATTCTTAATGGCATGAGAGACATGGAAGCTGCGAAAGAAACTACGGTTGATGCAATTGAAAGCATATCCGCAATATCAGAAGAAACTGCTTCTGTTTCTGTTGAAGTGGAAGAAAATGCGAATCGTCAAATGGAGTTAATACAATCCCTAAGTGAAACTGTTTCTATTTTAAGTAAAAATGCATCCAATATGCAAGAGGAAATCAGCCACTTTAAACTATAATAATGAAATGGCTAGTGTACAGATAAATTCTAGGTCATTTAAAACATACATATCACCTACCCTGTTGAACACAACACATCTTATTTACTATAAAGCTTTACTTTAAATATAACGAAACAAACGCACGTCCATTCCTGATTGTATGGACGTGCGTTTATTAATTATATATTCTATCATCATGCAAGCAAATCAACCATGAATAAAACGATAGTAATCCAAAACTATTGTAATCTAGAAATATTCTGGCCTAGAACTATAGCACTATAGGACTATAACCCCCCTAGAACTATATCACTCCTATCACCATAGCATTCTAGAAATAATACTCTAAAACTATAGCACTCTAGAACTATATCACCCTAGAACTATATCACTCTAGAACTATAACTCCCTAGAACTATAACTCCCTAGAACTATAACTCTTTAGAACTATAACTCTTTAGAACTATAACTCCCTAGAACTATATACACTAGCACTATAGCAACCTAGAACATAACATCTGAACCAATAACAATACTGCTAGAAAGCCAAAATTAAGTAAGGAAAACCAGAGAAGATACTGCTTTGTTTTCTCACGAAAATTCTTTTTAAATTCGCTATAGGTAATCAAACTTGCTAAAGATGCAATAAGAGTTCCACACCCTCCAATATTTACTGCAACTAATAGATTCGCATAATCGTCTGTAAATCGTGATAACAATACTGCACTTGGTACATTACTAATTACTTGGCAGGATAATGTTCCAATTAAGAGTGGACTTAGTGGAAGTATACGATGAAAAAATTCGCTTACTAGTGGTATTCTAGCCATATTACCTGCAAAGACAAAGAAGGCACAGAAGGTAAATAAAAGAGGATAACTAACCTCCCTAAGTGCTCTTCTATCAAGAAAAAATATAGCAAGAGTGATTAGTATCGTTCCTAATAAGTAAGGTACGATACGAAATACGATTAAAATAGAGCAAATAAAAAGAATACTATAGATTACTGTTCTCCCTATTTTGACATCATGCTTTGTATCATCTTTTAACATGAGTGGCTCTTTTTTTACACATAGGCAACACCCAATGATTAAAATAGTAGCAACTGCAAATGGTATCGCCATGATACGAAAGAAGGTCCCCGTTGGTATATTATAATAAGAATATAAATACAAATTTTGTGGATTTCCAAATGGTGTTATCATTCCACCTAGATTTGCAGCTATGTTTTGCATAATAAAGGTAAACGCCATATACTTTCTTTTATTGGTACTTTCTAATACAAAGAATCCTAATGGCAAAAAGGTTAATAACGCCATATCATTTGCTAGTAACATTGATGCAAAATAAGTAATAAACACAATACCTAAAATAGCATTACGTGCATTATGTAATTGAAGTACAATAAACCGTGCCACAATTTCAAAAATATGAATGTTTTTATAAGCACCAACAACTGCTAAAGTACAAAACAAACAAGCTAAGGTTCGTACATCGAAGTAACTTAAGTACTCACGGTCGATTGGTACGAAGAAACAGGTAATAATTGCTGCTATAATCGCAATAGTTAAGACTGCTTGTGATTTGATTGCTTTTAAAATTTTAGTACTTAAATTAGAATTACTATTATTCTCTTGCCAAGTATTTCTCGTCTCTCCAAAATTGTCACTTGACTGTAAAGCCTGTTCCGTTCTCATGATATCCTCCAATGTAAATTCTACAAACCTTTCTAATTGTATCATTTCCACTATAAAATGCAATTAATTTTTTATTGTTTTCATTTTATTACATTTAAAGAATTCATAATTAATTTCCAATGAATAGATGCGAAGCACTTGGTAATCCTGTAACTATATGGTTGAGGAATGAACTCAGGTATGATATAATAGCGAAGGACTTTGATAAGAAATAATAAAGGAGAATATCATGGCAGAAAAAAATCCTATTGTTACATTTGAAATGGAAAATGGTGATGTGATTAAGGCAGAGCTTTATCCTGAAATCGCACCAATATCCGTAAACAATTTTATATCTTTAATTAAAAAGGGCTACTATGATGGGCTTATCTTCCATCGTGTAATTAAAGGCTTTATGATTCAGGGTGGTTGTCCAGAAGGAAGCGGTATGGGCGGCCCTGGCTATTCTATCCGTGGCGAATTCGCTCAAAATGGAATCATCAATGACTTAAAGCATACCGAAGGAGTTTTATCCATGGCTCGTTCCATGCGTCCAAACTCTGCAGGATCCCAGTTCTTTATCATGCACAAAGATTCCCCACACCTAGATGGTGCATACGCTGCGTTTGGTAAAGTTACCGAAGGAATGGATGTTGTAAATAAAATTGCTGAGACAAAGACTGATTACAATGATCGTCCTTTGGAAGAGCAGAAATTAAAGAAAGTTACCGTAGAGACTTTTGGTGTTGAATACGACGAACCAGAAAAACTTTAATTTGAATTTTTATCAACATATGTAAAAAAGGAGTGTTGAAAGTGTGTTGCTTTAGCGAACATTTTTAACACTCCTTTTTTATTTTATATCTACCAACCCATAATCTTTCTAATCTCTTCTGTCAACTGTCTCGCAGCTTTTTGATGCGTAACTTTACTTGGATGCCAATCTGCTCCATAGCCATCTGCCTCATCCTGCTCAGTTAGCTGAAAGGTAATTATATTATCATCATTCGTTTCCATACGGTATATAGCTACTGCCTCTTCAACCATTGGATATAACGTAGCACCCATGAGTCCTAATGTACATAATATAGTTGCATCCTTATTCTTATCTCTCACTACCTTTAGAAACTTAACATATTCCTCACGATATTCTTCGTGACGTTCTTTTCTATCTTTACAATAGGTAGTATCATTTGTTCCAAGATTTATAACAACAAGTTCTGGGATGTACTCTTTAAAATTCCAAGGAATATTCTCCAATAATGGTAACTCCTTATACCTGCCGAAGCATCTAGCAACACTTTGATAATATTTTGGTACAATCTGAACGGTGTCTTTTTTATCATTCTCTGTATACCCACTTACAATTCCATAACCACTGTAGGATACCATACTATAATCGCTATTTAATGCTTTTGCAGTCAGATATGCGTAAGCCTTTGTTACATCCTCAGTTGCTGTTGTAAAATGGCATAATTCATTCTCTGCATCGACTCCGTATCCACAAGTAATGGAATCTCCTATAAATTCTATCTTATGTGCCAATTCCACTGTCTTCTTTGGCGGTATATCACTATGTAAAATAATTTTTTCTATTCCAATCATAGAGTGTGGTGCTTCTGATAACTTTAAAATGCGGACTATAATCTCTTGTTTTTTCATACTTTCAAAGATTTTTACTGTTTTTTTCTCTTCCTTTAACGTATCACAAAAAACCAGCTCTTCGTTTATGTACGCTGCAACTCTTGCATAATTAGTCTCATCCTGTCCATAAACTGAACTATCAGAAACAAATGCAATTTCAACAAAATCTGTCTCACAGTAAAACTCTATTCCACTTCCTGATAATGCAAGCCATCGTATCCCATCCTTAGAATAGGTTCTTCCAATTCGCTTTATATCACAATAATCTCCATTCCATTCCTTCCTCAGTAACATGACATTACCTCCTCTTAATAACAAGGATTTGCTATAAAGACATCGTATACTTATAGTATCTATTTTCACTCTGCAAGATACCTTCCTTGTACCGTAATAACATATTTATAACAAATCCCTGATTTAGTTCCGCTCATAGTAAGCTTCAAAATTAATATATCAAAGAGAAGTAAAAAAGTAAACGAAGAAACTATCTTTTAATCGAAAATATCATTCGGAACATAGTAAACTTCTGTTCTTTTTTCTCAAATCCTGCCGAAGTAGTAATGGAGGAATCCAGTGCTGCATTTGCCGCTAAAATTAACATATTATCAGTTGGTATGGAAGTCATACGCACATTATTCGCTCCAATTCGAAAGCTAAGACCCTGACTGCTTTCTTTAATAGCTTTTTGTAAAATCTCATTTACTGCCTTTGTGAAAGGAGCCTTTTTCCCATCCACTTCTAAATCCTCTGTTTCTTTTGTTAAAACATTTAAATCCTCTAACATTGGCTCTGTTAGACTATATGCTTTCATTCTCTGATTCTTATCAACAACTACAACGCCAATTGAATTCAAATACTGATCCGAACTGACGAGTAAGGTATCCCTTCTTGGATTCACATTTGCACATTCTAAGAGTGTACTATGACTGTGCCCATCGATAAATAAATCAATCCCCTCCACCTGTGATAAGACATCCACACTATTTTGAGGACTTTTATCATTGATCCCAAGATGTCCAAGAGCAATAATTACATCAGCACCTGCACTCTTTAAAACTGCTACTTCCATACGAGCAGAATCAACTGGACTCATAATTGTAATACGTTCTACGTTCCTTGCATCATTAATTGTCATAGTTGCTTGTGTACTAAGTCCAAAGATTCCATAAGTAACATCATTTTTCTCAATAAGAACATGTTCTCCGAATAATAGATGATTGGTAGTTAAGTCAATCACATTCGAACCTAAAACCGGAAAATTCAACCTGTTAGCTAATTCTACAAGGTGATTTGTTCCATATTCATAATCATGATTGCCTGTCACCATCGCATCATAACCGAGGGCATTCATTAACTTTCCAATTGTTTCTCCCTCATTATAAGTAGCTAAAGTTGTTCCACGAAAAGTGTCTCCTGCATCAAACAACAGTACTTCCGCTCCTGCTGCAATACAAGCATCCTTTAATGCAGCTAAGGTTGTAAGCCCAACACTATTATCCTTACCCAATAGAATTCTTCCATGAGTGTCATTTGTATGCAAAATTACCGTTTTTCCAGCCAAATCCTCCAAGCGAAATGAATCCTCGCTTGCATATACTTTCGTATTAGAACATAACAATACCAAAAAAGCTACGATTACTAATATGATAACTCTTTTTTTCACTCTGATAGCACTCCTAACTTCACATATTTCCATGGTATTATGTGATAAATTTAGGTTGCTTATCCTACTTTTAAGGAATCCTTTGAAAGTTTTCTATTTAGAGACTGCTTGTTCCATTCGTGCATGCTTTTTCCATCCACCGCTTATCATTCGACTAATAAATAAGATTGCGCGGAATACCCAGTCGATTGTCATTGCTATCCAAACACCGAATACACCAAGACCAAAATTTCGAGCTAATATAAAACTGAAACCAACCCTGAAAATCCACATGGAAGCGATTGAAGTAAACATTGTATATTTTACATCATTGGCAGCTCTTAATGCATTAGGTAATGTAAAGGCAGATGGCCAAATGATGATACAACAAATACAATGGTAAATCAGCAGTTTCGTTGCAAGCGCTTTTGTTTCTGCTTGAGCTTCGAATAAATTAACGATTGGATTAATACTCAATAATACGATTATATTGAGTACTAACATGGAAATACTTGCATATTTTAATAATTTCCATGTGTACTTCTTAGCTTCATCGAGCTTACCTGCACCTACACATTGACCAACTACGGTAATCATTGCTAATCCAATTGCGCTACCTGGGATACAGTTAAACGATGCCACTGAGTTACCGATAGCATTCGCCGTCATTCCGACTTCACCATAGCTGGCAATCAAACTACCTACCAAAAGCTTACCAAACTGAAAAATACTATTCTCTAATCCATTTGGAATACCGATGTTAAGAATCCGTCGAATCATCTTTGGCTGATAGCCAAGACGAAAGTTATATTCAATACAAATAGCATTCTCTTGATTTCTAAGGCGTAACATTACGATAATTGCTGCAACCATACGCGCTAGTAAGGTTGAAATTCCTGCACCTGCTACTCCCATATCAAAACCAAAGATAAGAATCGAATTACCAACAATATTAATGATATTCATCCAAAATGATGTCATCATAGAAATCTTTGAATTACCCATCGCTCGAAATAAAGCGGCTCCTGAATTATAAATCGCAATAAATGGGAACGATACTGCAACAATATAAAAATAAGTCTTCGCATTTTGCATCGTCTGAGGACTTAATTTACCATAAATTAAATGCAAAATTGCGCCATTACCAATTAAAGAAATTACCATTAAAATAACTGATAAAAATGCTACAGACAAAACCAACTGATTTGCAGCCACTCTGGCTTTTTCTCTGTTCTTTTGTCCTAGATACTGCGCTGCCACTACAGCACCGCCTGTTGCTAAGGCTGAGAAGAGACCTATTAAAAGCACACAGATAGCATCTACTGCTGATATACCTGAAACAGCCTCCTCACCTTTTTTTGCAATCATTATGGTATCTGCCATACCAACTGTAACTGCAAGTAACTGTTCAATTACAAGTGGAACCAATAACTTGATAAGTCTCTTTCTAGTAAACATGGCTAATCCTCTCCGCTTTCTCTTCCGAAAATTACAAACACTAAAATATTATGAAGTATCTATCACAAATATACAATAGGAGAATCACTGAAATTCCTTATATATTTGCATTAACTGTTGTCTAATTGCTAATAATATAGAGCTATACTTTTCTGATTCACTTTTTAACATGTAGGATCATTCCATTATTTATAGTAATGAAATACTACTTTTAATTCTATTTTATATTTTTCGTTTTTTATGCACACTTTCCTTATTGTATAGGTATTTGGCCTAGAGTTGGGATAATCATTTTAAACTTCTTACCTTGTGTCGATTAATGTAACCTGTTATAATAGGGGAAAAATTCACTGGAGGACCTATGATAAAAATAATTGCAAGTGATATGGATGGGACACTACTTCTAAACGGATGCCAACAAGTGAGTGACCGAGCTATCTCTATTATAAAAAAATTACATGAAAAAAATATTCTATTTGTGGCAGCCAGTGGCCGTCAGTATCCAAATCTATACCGTAATTTTAAAGATGTTGCCAAACATATGGCTTTTATTTGCGAAAATGGTTCCCTTGTCATGTATCAAGATAAGGTTTTATATAAAAGTGCAATGGATCAAAAGATAGCAATGGAACTTTGTCAGGCAATCTATGATCGTGAAGGTTGCGAAGTTCTTATCTCTGGTCAGAACACTTCTTACTTACTTCCCAAAACGGATAGTTATGTCAATCGGATGAAAAATATAGTAAAAAATAACGTGGTTGTCGTAAATGAATTCCGGGAAATACCAGAAGATATTATTAAAATATCCGTATATGAAAAAGAAGGTATTTCTCGTTCCGCATCCTATTTCACCTCACTTTTTGGTGAAAAACTGAAAGCTACCATATCAGGTGAGAGTTGGCTTGACTTTGTAAATCCTTTCGTAAATAAAGGAGCGGCTCTAAGCCATTTGTTAGATTATCTATCCCTTAGCCCAGACGAAGCAATGGCATTCGGTGATAACTACAATGACTTAGAGATGCTCTCTCTTGTCTCCTATGGTTATGTAATGGAAAATGCGGTGCCTGATATCAAAAATCGATATACTTACACAACATCCTTAGTAGAGGACACCTTAGAGAAATTATTATAATCTACCAACTTCTTCGTAAAAGATTATTATTTGTTTCAAGGTGTGCAAAATCATTAAAACGTTCTAAATAAAACCGTTGATAATCCTGATCAAATCGAAGCTGTGTAATGCTAGTATTCTCAAGTGATACTGCAAATAGCAGCTTCTTTGATTGTGGCATACCTAAGATATCTGTAACTATTGAGCGAATAACTCCTCCATGCGTTACTACTGCTATTCTTTTTTTCCCAGAATGTATCATCTCCTCAAGTACATCTCTAACACGATTCACTATATCCTGTCCACATTCTCCACCTGGGAACGCTAAATCCTCTGATAATTCCATGCGTTTCTTTTTAAAATCGGCAAATGCCATATTATTGTATTCATCGCTGTTTCCAGTCATACGTCCAAAATCAATCTCTCGCAGCTCTGGTCTAATACGATAATCTACATTTCCTAAATATATCTTTGCTATTTCTGCAGTTTCTCTTGCTCGTAGCAGATCACTGGAATAAAGACAATCGATTCCATACTCACTAAGCCGCTTTCCAAGTAGCTTTGCTTGTTCTCTTCCTTCTACTGCTAGATTCACATCCACGTTGCATAGCTGACTACTTTGTCTGCCATGTCTTATCAAAAATATGTTCATCGTAACCTCCATTTCTGCACAAAGTTTTGTGCATATGAAATTTGTGCCATAATAAAGTACACATACTTCATCTTGTAAAATATATAACTGACCACACAAACCTTCCTACCTGTTACATTCCTAGTTTAAAGCTTTAAGATAATTCCAACTCCTGCTGCCGCTAATAACCATATTCCCGGATGTAAGCGACTAAGTCTTTTTATCTGTAATAACCCATACATCACAATGCATATAATAACTACCGGAATATGAATGATGGTGGTGTTTCCTTGTATTGTAACCAAGGTAATTTTTAATAAGTCATAGACTGCAATTGCAATTAAACCTGCAACCGCAGGGCGTATGCCGTAAAAGATATTGGAAACCATAGAACTTTTTCTGTAGCTCGTTAAAAACTTGGATATCACTATGATAATAACTACACTAGGAAATATCAAAGATAATGTAGCAAGAATTGCACCGATTACTCCCGCTGCATGGTAACCTGCAAAGGTTGCCATATTTACCCCCATTGGCCCAGGTGTACTTTCACTTATTGCAACAAGATCCGTTAATTGGCTTTTTGTAAACCAATCGTACTTCTTTGTTAAATCCATTAAAAAGGGTAGGGTTGCTGTTCCTCCACCAATTGCAAAAAGTCCTATTTTAAAGAATTCCAGAATTAATTGTACATAAACCATACTAATGCTCTCCCTTCTTTCTGGCATTCACTAAAATACCGAATCCACCGGCACATACAACAATCAATACCGAAGGTATTCCAAAAAAGAATTCCAAAATTAATACTGAAAGAAACACTAGCAAACAAAAGATATCTGTAACACTTTTTCTGGTTAAGAGGATTACGGTATGAAGCAATAGGGCACATACAACTCCGCGGATTCCAACTAAAGCTGAGGCAACGATTGGATAAGACATAAAATTGGTAAGTAAGCTTGCCAATATTAAAATAATCACTACAGAAGGAGCAATCATTCCAAGAGTTGCAATGATACCGCCAAGTATGTTCCCCTTTTTATACCCTATAAAAGTTGCGACGTTGACTGCAATAATTCCCGGAGTACATTGACCAATTGCATAGAAGTCAAGAATTTCATCCTCAGTTACCCATTCTCTTTTGGTAACGAGCTCATGCTTCAGCATTGGTAACATAGCGAGACCACCACCAAAGGTTAATAACCCTATTTTAGCGAAAGAAAAGAATAAATCAACCCATAATCTCATAAATTAGTCCTCTCATGGTTTCTTTCGCATAGTGTTTGCCAAACAATAATATGGTATACCAAATCTTCTTAGCTTTATGTTACCTAATCCTAGCGTATTTGTCTACAGTAGAAAACTGCTTTTCAGAAAGAGGAACCGATTGATTGACCATTCATATATTATAGAAGAAGGAGGTAGCTCTATGTCACAGTTAAGTAAAATTGTCTTTCTAGGCGGAGATTTAAGACAGTATTATATGATAAAACAACTTATGGAAGCCGGTTTTCCTGTGGCGGTCTATGGTCTGGACCGTGGAGAATTAGGTGATACCATATATGAAGCGACCACACTAAAAGAAGCACTATCATTTGGAAATATCGTAATATGTCCTATTCCAGTTTCCAAAAATCAGGTAGATATCTTTTCAAAGCTTGTGATCCCTGATTTAACTCTTGATAACCTTAAGGAGAATATAACGGAAAGCCATACTCTCTTCGGGGGTTGTTTTCATAAATCCATGTCTGAGTTTTGTACGAAAAAAAATATTCGCCTCTATGACTTAATGGAGATAGAATCTGTAAGTATTGCAAACGCCATTGCAACTGCGGAAGGGACATTGGCAGAAGCCATTAAGCGCAGTCCAATCAACCTTCACAAAAACGAATGCCTTGTCCTAGGCTTTGGTCGCTGTGGCAAAATTCTAGCAGACAAACTAAAAGGAATTGGTGCAAAAGTTAGCGTTGGTGCACGCAATGAAGAAGCCTTAGCTTATGCGGATGCTTATGGATATGAGAATATTCCACTTTCCGAGCTTAGCAAACATCTGGATCGTTTTCCATTTATCTTTAATACCATTCCAACTATGGTATTAGATTCTGCGTTAATAAGCTATGTACGGAAAGATGTAGTAATCATTGATATATCGTCAAAACCTGGCGGAGTAAACTTCGATTATTGCGATCAATTAGGAATTAACGCCTCCCTTTGCCTTGGCCTGCCTGGCATCTATGCTCCAAAAACATCAGCTTTAATTTTAGTGACAGCTTTACTAGATTGTATTAGCAGCAGTACCTCCTCGAAAGATTAAGAAGGAATGTGAAACAATGAAACTTTCAGGTAAGAATGTTGGTGTAGCACTAACCGGCTCATTTTGTACCTTCGAAAAAGTAATACAACAAATCCAAAACTTAGTGAACGAACAAGCGAATGTTATCCCAATCTTTTCTTTTCATGCTCAAACCATCGACAGCCGTTTTGGGAAAGCAGCTGATTTTATAGAGCAGATCAAAACTATTACTGGAAACAAACCGGTATTGACCATTAATGAAGCAGAACCTTTAGGTCCAAAGGGGATGGTGGACATCATAATCATTGCCCCATGTACGGGGAATACTTTAGCAAAATTATGCAATGGAATCACCGACACGCCTGTTCTAATGGCTGCGAAAGGTCATCTACGGAATCAGAAACCACTCGCTATCTCCTTAGCTACCAATGATGCACTCGGTATCAATTTTAAAAATGTTGGTTCTATGTTAAATTGTAAAAATGTATACTTTGTGCCATTTGGTCAAGATGATTTTAATAAAAAGCCAAATTCCATGATTTCGAATACCTCATTCATCATTCCAACTCTTGAGTTAGCTTTGGAGGGAAAGCAATTACAACCTATTATTGAGAACCCTGCTTAACTTAGCTGGCTAAAAGTGAAGATGTATGTTGTATACTACTAAATACATGATGCCATTATATTCTTTATAGTAAGCACAAAATCAGAAAAATCGTTAACTTTCACTTAAAGATAGAAAACCACAAGAGAGAAAGGGTATCGAAAGATAGATAAAATCTATTTTGCGACACCCTACTTTTTAGTATAGTTTATTTTTTATATAAATCTCTACTTAACTATAATAGTTGATTTGTAAGTTTCACCATAAAGATGAGCTGTTATTGTTACTGTTCCCTTCTTTTTTCCTGTTACCCTTCCATAAATATCGACAGATGCTATGGACTTATTACTCGATGTCCAAGTACATTTTGCATCACTGTTAAACCGTAACCAAAATTGCTCACCTATTCCAATGGTTTGCTTTTGGGTCGTTAGCTTAAGTTGTTCCAAGGCATAATTATTTGCTTTTGTAAAAGTATCCATATATTTGCTACCTTCCTTCCCATAAAATGTTAAAGATGGGGAGCAAGATTGAAAAGGGTTTATTTCTTTTGTTTCAAAGACAAATGCTTTATCCGAGCCAGTTACTTTTTCTAAATTAAAGCATGATTGAAATGCAAATGGGGCAATTCTTGTTACAGAATTAGGTATCGTTACGTTAATAAGACTTTTACATCTAAAAAATGTCCCGTCCTCAATCTCTTTTAATGAATTTGATAATCTAATATATTTTAATCTAATACAATTATCAAAGGCAAATTCTCCAATCGACTCTACAGAATTGGCCATACGTACTGTATTGAGTTTCCAACAGCCATTAAAGGCAGCCGCTCCAATGCTATTTACTGAGTTAGGGATGATGATGGATTTAATTTCCTGATTGAAACCAAAGGCTCCGTGATTGATTTGAACTACATTATTTGGAATAACGACATTACCTTTGCTTTGTTTCCCATCAATCAATATCCCATTTAGAATAACCAAACCATCCACATCTCTTATAGAATCTAACAATGGTGAATCTGATATTACATCCTTTCCAATTGATGTAATATCTGTTAACGGTTCTAAAGTTTCCAGATTATTACATGCAAAAAAAGCATTATTTTCAATCGAGGTTACCGTTCCTTTGAACATAACATTCTTTAATTTGGAGCAGCTATAAAAAGCTGAATCTGAAATGATGCTAACAGTAGATGGGATAACAATGCTTGTTAAATTCTGGCAGTTTGCAAATGCTGAATTACCTATCGAATTTACACCTTCAGGTATTTCAATATCTGCTAATGAAAAACACCCTCCGAAGGCAGAATTTCCTATCTTTTCTAATCCTCTCGATAGAGATACTCTTGTTAAATTACGACATCCAGAAAAAGCACTAAATTCAATTGTCTTTACTCCAGCTGGGATTATAATCTCTGTAAGATCTTCACAGCTTTGAAACGCTTTTTTCCCAATTGATGTAACGTTGTCAGGTATAACAACACAGCCACCTAATCCTTTGTATTGAACAAGTACATTATTAGTAATAACAAAGTCTTTATTATCGTTTTGCTTTTCCGATGCATATATTTTACATTGTGGATATATCGCTATTAACGAAAAAAAAATAATTGCAATTACACCTATTTTTTGCAGATAATACCTCATATTCTAGCCCCCTCGTTTTATTCTTAATTTCCGCTTATTTTGTCAAATTTTTCTTTATACGTAGGATTAGTATAACAATTGTTATCTGATTCTTTTATCTTTGATGAATATGTAGGTATATAAAATGTGTCATCATATTTCGCTAAGGCATAATAAAAATCCGTTATTTGCCCTGGCTCACCCCGTTTAATATGAGATACCACAATACCTGCCATAACTTTAGCACATTCATAACGGTTTGAGATTACATCCTTTTTATCTGCATTAGGATGATTAATTAATGTACCTTTAGATTCTGGTGCAGTTGTAGCATGAGCAAATAAATCAGTAACAGTATGTAGTGCCATACCATAGATAAATAATGATTTATTTCTATCTGTTAATGAAGTAGATGGCATGAGTGTACTCCAAGAATACGAGGTGCCATTTAATCTTTTTATACCACTAGCTGAAATAATTGAACTTATGTCAGCATAACTATTTAAAGCTGTTCGGTAGTAGTTACTTTGTGCTGGGGGATTATATTTATTTGATGTTCCAGAAATATTATTATAATCAAATCCAGTAGCTGCTGTTGAAATGTATAAATAAGCTTCAACATAATTATTAGCATATTGAAATGTGTCTGCAACAATACTATTCTTATCTAGTTTTACACTCCATTTACTAGTATATCCGTGCCATTGAGGATAGGTAATCCATGCTTCTAATATACCGACTTTATTTTCTGATAAATATGTATCATTTGCAATCGCACCTAATTTTACTACCGCTAATCCTTGAGGAGATAAAGGTGTTCCCGATTCAGAACTATCTGCTCCTGCTAAAAGCTGGTGATCATCTGGGTACCAACTTCCAGTTACATAAGGAATATCTTCATATACTATGACTTCTTCTCTATTTTCAGTTAGTACACCACTTTCAAGAGCTACTACTATTCTTTCACTAAGTAAATCATCTTTAACATAGTTATTTTTAAACCACTCATAATTGTTAAGTGCAAACTCTAGGTCAACAAGTCCGTAACCATATTCATCATCATTACCATATTTATTGGCACTAAAATCTAATAAAGAGCGAATAAGTTCAGAAGGAAGACTCAAATCCTTTTGCCACAATAGTGAAGCAATGCCTGTAACATGAGGTGCTGCCATGCTTGTTCCATCAGAAGCAATAACCCCACCAAATGCACCAGTAGAGATGATCTTTTCTCCCGGAGCCATCAGTTCTAGTTCCTTACCTTTAGCGCTACCCTTACTACAATTCCCCATACTATCTACTGATCCAACTGCTATAACTTCATCATAAGCTGCCGGATATTCAACCATACCATTATTACCAGCCGCTGCAATAATTAGTATTCCAGCATTATACGCATCTTCAATTGCTACTTCTAAAGCTTTTGAGTCTGTTTGAGTACCAAAGCTAATATTAATAATATTCACTTTATTTTCTATTGCCCAATAAATCGCCTCAACAACACGACTTATAGGCGCTTTTAGATCACTATCCAATACCCTCGCTGAATACAATTCGACATTGGGATTAATTCCTGTAATACCTTCATTGTTTTCCTTAGCCGCAATAATTCCTGCAACACTTGTACCATGACCACAAATATCTTCATAAAGAATAGAAATTTCGTTCTCACCGGGTATAAAATTCTTTCTAAGATACACATCAATATCAGATGTATAATCAATACCTGAATCAATAATTGCAACTTTCACCTTTTGCCCTTTTGGACTTTCATCTTTAATAACATTAACTGTCTTTAAGTTCCATTGTGGATTCATTTCATCGAAAGATTTTTTATTCTCTTTTTTATTTTTTTTCTCTTTTTTTATTTTTTTATTCAGTTTTTTGGTGCTTCCAGTTACATATCCATCTTCTTCAATTATAATATTTTTATTCAGTTTTAGTAAAGAAGCTTCTGAAGGTGACATATTTATACTTTGTACAATTCTATTATCACCTTCTTTTGTTACTACTACATACTGTTTAGTACCTTTTTTATCATTATTAGATATACCCATTATATAGACTACAAAGACAAAAGTAATTGCTAAAATCGCTCTGAAAAACCATTCTTTTTTGTTCATAATTAATATTGTATGATTTTAATTATTGAATCATACTATCCTTTCCCCTATTTTTTTATTGTACAATTCATTAGTATTAGAGTAATTAATATCTTGGTAATCATCATTTACTCTCATTTTAGTTCATCTTCATAAATAAAACATTTCTTTACACATTGAATAGTATATAATCCCCCACCTACTATCAATTATTTTATCTCCTCACTCACCCCCTGGTAACTTTAGTAATAAAGAGATTCTCATTTCTATTTATTGATAAGAACTCATTATTCTACATTTAACTATTTTAAAATTGTTCACTCAAAATCAAATATAGTTTTATATATTATTACATATTTTTACATTTTTGTCAACGTAACCCTATTTTCCCTAGAAGCAAATTATTGAATTATTACCTTGAATTAGGAACAACCTCAATGCCTGCATACCATTTCAATGTCCCAGCTATTGCTTGACAACTTTCTATATATAAAGCTGTCTCTAGAAAAAATAGAATCTGATGAGATAATGCTAAACTAGCAGTATTGAAAAATTAGAAAAGTACAGATAAAATTCCACTTAGATTTTAGGCTCGCACACACAATTCCAGAGACTTACTAAGCATGCTTAAATTATTTTAGGCTTTCACTACTACAGTAACCATCTAATAGATGTTGTTCAACCTATATTTAACGCTTTAAAAAACACCTCTACTTCACCATTAGGATTTGCATGTCTGGTAGCTTCAATATCATAGCCTTACTACATCTGCTTATAATAAAAAATAGCTGCCTGCGTCCGATCTCTAACATCAAGCTTCAACAACAAATTACTTAAATAATTCCTGACTGTTCCCTCGCTTAAGAACATAGCATCTGCGATTTCTTTGTTACTAAGCCCTTCTGCTATCATAGTTAGGAGTTCATATTCCTTCTTTGTCAGCTGATATGCCTCATAAGGAAATTCCTTTTTCTTTTGCATTAAGTCTGGCAACTTGTTTACAACATCTGAACCAAATACACTTTGGCCAATGGCAACCGCTTTTAACGCTGGTTGTATACTATCTAGCGTACTACTGTAATTTATCTGGTATTAAGCAAGAACATATCTTAATGTGTCTACCAATTGTTGCTTCTAGAAGATTATATGATAATACTATGTGTGATTATGAAAATTCAAGACTAGAGAGAGAATGGCTTTTTAGACTGATACCATAAAAAACGGACAGACTTTCGTCTGTCCGAATATAACTGTCATTCAATTTGCTCTGCTACTTAATATAGCTTCCTTCCATTGTTTTATGAATCAGTATCTTCTTATCAATTCGCTCCTTAAGTTCTGTCACATGAGAGATAATTCCGACTAACCTGTTTCCAGAAGTTAAGGAAATCAACGTTTCAATCGCTTGTTCTAGGGACTCAGAATCTAAGGATCCAAAACCTTCGTCTATAAACATAGAATCAAGCTCGATACCACCTGCATAGCTTTGAATTACATCGGATAAGCCTAGTGCTAATGCTAGTGCCGCTTTAAAGGACTCTCCTCCAGAAAGTGACTTTACAGATCTCTGCTTACCAGTATAATGGTCCATTACAAAGATTTCTAGTCCTCCCTGACTTCTTAGATTGATACTATCTGCACGGTGCAGAGTATACTGGCTAAATGTCATCTTGCGTAGACGCTTATTCGCTTCTTCAATGACAGAATCGAAATAAAAGGCTTGCACATACTGCTCAAAAGCAATTTTAATTTTCCCTGTAAGCTCACCATTCGCTGTTTTCGATAGTTCATTGATACTAAGATATCTTCTTTGTATCTCTCCCTTGGCTTCCAGTTGATTTTTGGCATCTTGATAAATCTGTTCGTTATTACGGACTCTTCGATTCACTTCTTCTTTCTGCCGTTCACATGCTGACTTCTGAGATGTAATCATGTCACGATTTTCGTAAAGAGTTGGTAAATCCACGGAATCAATCTCCTTGATTTCTATCACCAACTTATCTATCATGAATTGTTGTTCCGATACCTGTTTCTCGTAATCTTCTATATTTTTTTGTGTCTGCTCGATTTTATCTTCTGTCCAAAGGCAGGTTAGATAGCTTTCTTCAGATCCAGAGAAATTTTCTATTAGCTTGTTTTGGTAAGCTTTTTCCTCTTCCTCTAACAAAGCCTTTCGTTTCGCTTCTTTTATTTCATTTTCCTCAATAACAGCCTTTAATGCTGACCACTTGGAACGTAGTTCACGAAATTCTCTCTCTAGCCGTTCCAGATAACTACGAATCTGTTTACTCTCTTCTAGAAGTAAGTTATGTTTGTTTTCACATTCCTCCTTCGTAGCATACTTTCTTCGCGCAAGAATCTGTTCTTTACTTCCTTCCATCTGCCCAAGAACAGTTGCAATTGCTATCTTATCCTTATTAAGAGACTGAATTCTCTGTGCTATCTCTTCTAGTGAATCCGTGATTTCTGTCACACGTTTATTACACCAGTCTCTTCTTTCTTGATTTTTCTTAAGCACTTTATATTCCTCATTTTTTTGAAGGAATACTTCCTCACTACGAGATAATTCTTCTGTAATACGATCTTTTATTTTTTCTTGGGCAATTGATTCTTCAAAGATTTCTTCACATACCAAATTTAAGTTGTCCCACATCATGGAAATCTTTGTTTTTTGATTACTTACAGAAATACTCTGCTGGTTAAGAGCTGCCGTTTCACGCTCAAGTTTTACCTTTGCTTGATTTAACATGGCTTCGGTAGGTGCTTCTTTACTACATTCTGCTTTCTTTGGATGATTCGTCGAGCCACAAACAGGACAAGGCTCTTCTTCCTTTAAATTCATTGCAAGCAAACCTGCCTGCTCACGAAAATACGCTAGTTCTAAGATTTGATACTCTTTATTTGCTGTTTGATACGAGTTCTCTTTCTTAAAATATTCTTCTTGTAAGTCTTTCAGATAACTAGACTCTACTTCAATTCGATTCATTTCTTCGAAAAGACTCTTAAGCTTAGTGATCCTTACCTTTAACTCTTTCCCATGTTGAATACATTCAGAAATCACTTGATCGATAGGAAGATATCCTTGCAGTTCTTTGGCAATTTCACTATTCTCGGTCTTGAGAATCTTACTCTTTTCAGTTAAACCATTCTCATTCACAACAATTTCATCTTGCTTCTTAAGATTACTTTGTATCTTAATTTCCAACTGCCTTAGATTCTCATACTGGATAAGTTCTTCCTTACACTGATTGATAGCAACCGCTAGTTCTTCTAGATAAACTTTGTCTTTCTCATGTTCCTGGAATTCTTCCTGCTTTTTCTTTACATCTACCTCAAGAATGGCAAAGCGTTTTTTCTGCTCTAAGATCTCTTTTGATAAATTTTCTATTTCTGTTTTGCTTCTATGATAAACATCTGCAACAGGTTTTACTTGATATAAGGCTTTCTTTGCATTTTGTAACTCTATCTGCTTTGACTTTATCTCGCTTGACTGTTTGCTTAATTCCTCTAAGATTCGTTTTCTTTGATCTAATTCCTGTTTCTTTTTCTCTTGTTCTTCTACTAAAGTAATTCTTGTAGTCAGCTCAACAAGACTCTTTGCTAACTTCTTATTCTCTTCTTCCAGTGTTTCATATGTCGTTTTATCTTCCTCTAATCCTTGCTCTAATAGCTCTAATAAAGCATCTATTTTATGAATATCTGGCTTAAGCTTCCACTCTTCTAACACTTCATTTTCCTTCGGAAGAATAATTCCCGAAAGATACTGTACCATACTACGCTCTAGTTGATCACATTCTCCCTTTAGTTCAGAAGCCATGGATTTTAACTTTTTTTGCATTGCTTCATAATGTCCTGTTTGGAATACTTTACGAAAGATGATTCCTCGTTCCTCACTGCTTGCAGTAAGAAGTTTCATAAACTCGCCTTGTGCAATCATAGCAATCTGCTTAAACTGTTTATAATCAACGGACAAAATCTCAATAATCTCATTTGTCACCGGTTGGTATCCTGCGATTACGGTACCATCCCATTTCGTAAGTGTTGCATTTGGCTTTTCTTCCGTAAATCCATCCCCACGCTTTTTCGCTCTTTGATACAATGGATTTCTCTCAACCACATATCGTCTCCCTTTATGTGAAAATACAAGCTTTACATAGGTTTTATCGTCGCTTGTGGCATAATCACTACGCATCGAATCTGTGGTTCGATTTTCTCCACTTGCACTGCCATATAACGCAAATGCAATTGCATCAAAAATTGTCGTTTTACCAGCTCCTGTATCTCCGCTAATTAAAAAAATTCCTGATTCCCCGATTTTATCGAAAGGTACAGTAACTTCCCCTTTAAATGGCCCAAAACCACTAATCACTAACTCAAGCGGTTTCATGAATTCCCCCTCCTTTCCTAAACTCTACTCATACGTCTGTGACTTCTTATTAACATGATATCTATGCTCAACCACATATTGTCATAATAATTACTCCTGCTCCATGAGTAGTTTTTTCATAATCTCATGCTGCTCCTCTGACATAGGAACATTATTCTGATTCTTAAAAAACTCTTCAAATAACCACAAAGGATCTTTCCTAACTACATCTTCTGCTACCAGTTTCGCTGTATCATTTGGCTTCGTCTTACTGTTATCAAAATCAATGCGCATTACATTTGGGTAAATGCTTCGAATCCGTCCGATAGCATCATAGATTTCCTCTTCATCCGTTAAAGTAGCATGAATATAGTCCATCGTATTTCCATTTTTATAATTCTTAGGATTCAATAACTCATCAATTGGTCCTTTTAACTGACGCATATCTCTTAAAGGAATTAATGGGATATACTCCTGTATAATCTCCTCCTTGTTATTAATCGTTACCATCGTTACGGACTTTTTCTGATTTGTCTCAGAAAAAGAGTATTTTAGTGGGGAACCCGCATATCGAACCGTATCTCTACCAATTCGCTGTGGACCATGAAGATGTCCCAGTGCGACATAATCAAAATCATCGAAAACACTGACATCTACATTATCAAGCCCACCAACTGATATATTTTCAGAATCACAACATTCTGGCGAAATATCTCCAGCAGTCACAAATTGATGCGCCACTAGAATATTTCTTTCTGCTTTATTTACATTCGTTGCTGACAGAATCGCTTTCACTGCATCATGATAGGATTCAACTCCCTCGTGATACACCGAAGCAATGGCAGGTTTAACAAAGGGCAACAGATAAATATTTACCGGACCCTGTCCATCTTTTATCGTAAATCGTGCTATCTCCCCCTGATAAGTTCCTGCTATATAAACATCATTATTTCTTAATATCCGACTTGCGAAATTAAGTCGATCCGCAGAATCATGATTTCCACTAATCATAAACACTGGAATCCTTCTCTCGTGTAAGCCCGATAAAAAATCATCCAAAAGATTAACGCCATCAATCGTCGGCAGATTCTTATCGTACACATCACCAGCAATCAAGATTGCATCTGGTTTTTCTTTATCCGCTAGCTCTAAAATCTTTTGTAAGATATAGATCTGATCTTCTATCATGGAAAACTCATTCACTCTTTTTCCAATATGCAAGTCTGATAAATGCATAAATTTCATACCGACACCTCCCATTAGTTTCTATTGTATCATATCACAAATAAACAGGAAATGATAAGAACAAATATTCTGGAAAGCGACAAGCATGGAGCAAGGATGAAAAAGGCACCAGGTAGGCTCACTCTCTATCTACTTGATAGAAAGAAGTTTCTACATAGTGCCTTTTATTTCTTTCCAATATTTACTTCATCTTTGCTACTATGGGCTCTATAATCGTAGTTGTCCATCGATCTAATGATTTCTGAGATTTCTCATCCCCAATAAAGTTCTCATGATGATACGCAATATATAATATTATAGAAAATGCAAAATATACATCTACATAAAATTCATTCAGAGAATACTCACTAACGCAACGATAACCGTCTAACAAAGACGATGTTAGTGTTTTATCATTTAAGCTACAGCTCATATCTGCTAAATCCATTTCTGGAAGAGCATAACCAGATAAAGAAAAATCAATCGGTATAATCTCATTCCCATTGTTTATAAGATTTGATTTGCTTAAATCTGCATGTATTAGAATGAAATTCTTCTTTTCTTTATGGATTAGTTTAGAAAAACCTAGTAGAAAAGTCCGAATACATTCATAATGTTTTTCTTCTATATGTTGAAGCTCAAATGCCTTTTTTATTTCATTTAGAACTCGTTCAATCATATCTTCGTCATAGCTATATCGATGAAAATATGGCAACCTAGACATCTGATTATGGAGACTTCCAATTAATTTACCAATATCATATACAATTTCACTGGTAATTGTCGCACTCCTCAAATCTTCACCATCAAACCAGGAAAGTACAGTCACATAATGTCCTGAGCGAAGTTTCGTGATGTATTCACCTAGTTTATTTGTTATCGGTTGCTGAACTCTTATATTTGTATCAGAGAGCATCTTCATTAAAAGCTCGATTTCACTATGGATAAAAACTTCTCTTGGTGTTTCACCACACTGAAACGAAAAATTCAAGCCCTCCGCCGCTTTATGTATTCTTAATAAAAACTTATCATTACCATCTATCACTTGATAAGTCATATTTTCGTTATGTCTTATAAACGTGTATTTCGGGTTGAGAAAATTATAGTATAGTAAAGCTTCTTCAATCATTTGTGATTACTCCATTCTGCCAAATCACTGTGGTATTTGACTATAAATTACTGCATTTGCTTATAATAGAAAATTGCTGCTTGCGTCCGATCTCTAACATCAAGCTTTAATAACAAATTACTAAGATAATTTCTAACCGTACCTTCACCTAAGAACATAGCATCCGCAATTTCTTTGTTGCTTAGCCCTTCCGCGACCATACTAAGGAGTTCATATTCCTTCTTCGTCAGTTGATACTTCTCATAAGGAAATTCTTTTTTCTTTTGCATTAAATCTGGTAGTTTCGTAACGACATCAGAGCCAAAGACACTTTGACCAATGAAAACCGCTTTTAGAGCAGGAAGGATGCTATCATAGTCTTGCTTTAGCAGATAACCTTTGGCACCAATCTTTAATGCTTTTACTATGTACTCATCATCAGAAAATGTTGTTAAAAATAATATCTTAGCATTTTTATGCTTTGCTAATATCTGTTCAGCTGCCTCAATTCCGCTCATTGTTACCATACGAATATCCATTAAAAGTACATCTGGAACATGCTGCTCATATAGCGTGACAGCTTCACTCCCATCATTACCGATGGCATCAACTTTAATCTCAGAATCCATTTCTAAGATAACCTTTAATGACGAACATACCAAACGATCATCATCTACAATTACAATTCTCAACCTTAGCCTCCATGCTGCGACTGTCTTTTAGGAGTAGCGAATGACTCAAGTTTAGCGCAGCACAAACTTGATGAGTGAAAGATTAAAGATCTTTCACTCTTTCTCCTCTTGTTTTCTTGGTATCATAACAAATATCCGAAATCCTTTCTCTGAAGTTATCGTAATATTTCCCCCTAATGCATTCACTCTGTCCTGCATGTTCGTTAATCCGATTCCTTCTCCTTGTGTCTTTTTCACTCCGGTTCCATTGTCCTTTATCAGTAACTGATACATCCCCGGATGTTCTCGTAACACCACTTCTACTTTCGTGGCATTGCTATGCTTTATAATGTTAGAAAACGCCTCTTTTAATATTGATAAAAAACAATACTTAAGATTTCGATTTGCCAGATTTCCCATATCATAATCTAGTTCCACCTTACAAAAGGATACTTCATTTACCAACTGCTCGACGCTGGTTTTTAAATCAATCGCACCATCATGCAGATCATGAACACTGAGTCTTATGGAATTCATAGCTTCTGATAATGTTTCTTTTAAACTACACAGTAATTCATCACTTTCTTTATTCTTATTTACAGCGATGGATGCACCAACCATTAGGATAGAGCGAGATAACATATGACCGACGTTATCATGAATTTCTCTGGCAATTCGATTTCTCTCTTTTAATGTAGCTAAATAGATCTCGGTATCCTGCTGCCTTATGAGTTCCTGATTTCTTGCTTCTAACTCCATCTTAGATTCTTTGGTTGTATCTTGAATCTTAATAAGCTGCGCCTTCAAATGATTTAGTTTCATCGTTCGTATCGCTAATATAATTGAGATAATATGTAACATAATAAAAAATAAACATGTAAAAATCGAATCAAATTGCGAAAGTTGATATCCCGCAGTAAATACAACTGAAATACTTAACACCATCTTATGAAACCAAACGGAATCATACAAAAGTAGAGGTAGAAAAGCAAAAAATTGTGGCATGAATAAACAAAGAAGAAAATAGCAGATATAACTTACATAAAAAAATAGATTTTTTTCGATTACATAATTAAATGCACTGATAGCCATGGCAAGCAGTAAAGCTATCACTGCATATTTTATGTTAGTATTTAAATCCAGAAAAAAGCTGCAACATATTAAAATAAGTAGCCGATCATAAAGGGAATTCAAATAGGTATTCTCCTTTCAGGAAACATGAATTCTTTCATTTTATAGAACTTCAGTTTATAAATTCGTTTTGGACTTCAATTTATAGATCTTCATTTTATAAATCTTCGCTTCATAAATCTTCGTTTTATTAGAACTTCATTTTATAGTTCTTCGTTTTATTAGGACTTCATTTTATAGTTCTTCGATATACTAGATTTTCTTTATCATACTTTGGTTTTCATTACCATTAGTTTACCATATCCATATACGTTGTTAAACATATTTCTTAGTTTTTCCATTCAAACAATTAATTACTGTGAATAGAGATATAATCTACTGTAAAAAAATGGTGGCAACTTGAGTTTTTAATGTTTTTAAGAATACAGATAATGTTTTTAAGAATACAGAATTACTTGACAGGCTTAGCGTTTGAATTTAGAGTATAAGAGAAAAGAATGTTAGCTTTTGGAAAATTTCTAACAAGAGAGTAATTATTTCTTCTGCGTTTTTATGATCAATACATATTTCTAAATGGAGGTAAGAGAATGTCTAAGCAAAAATTAATCATCATAAGTGGTTCGCCCTGTGTCGGTAAGACTACAGTAGCAACCAGCTTGTTTGAATCCTATGAAAACAGTGCCTATTGTGACGGAGACTGGATGTGGTGTGTCAATCCATTTTCACTTAATGATAAAAGACTTCGAGACGGTGATAAAAACATGTCCTTTGTTTTATCTACCTACTTAAACTCAAAGTTCGATTATGTTGTTTTTTCTTCTGTAGTAGTGATGTACGAATCAATCCGGGAACCTATTTTGAAGGATATTATGGCGAAGGATTACATAACGATTGGATTTACATTGACTTGCTCTGAAAAGACGTTAATAGAGCGTCACAAAAAACGCGGTGATGACAATGAGGTATCCTTTGAATGGTTGAAGTTAGAACCCTATCCCAACGATTACGTAATCAACACCGACGATAAAACAGTAAGTCAAATTGTAAGTGAAATAAAAAAAATAATAGAAGAATGCTCCTAAATCAATTACTAAAAATAATTGTGCTAACCATCATTGTAATCACACCAATCTATGCATAATACAAAAAAGGGTCGCTTGCACGAATAGCAAGCGACCTATCATAAATCATATGAAGTAACTTATAAATTATTATTCTAACTCAAAAGCACCAGTATACAACTGATAATATTTTCCTCGCTCTGCAATCAACTGATCATGACTACCACGCTCTACGATATGACCCTGTTCTAATACCATAATCACATCAGAGTTCTTAACAGTAGAAAGTCGATGTGCTATGACAAATACTGTACGCCCTTTCATTAAGGCATCCATACCACGCTGTACAATTGCTTCTGTGCGGGTATCGATAGAGGAAGTGGCTTCATCAAGAATCATAACTGGTGGGTCAGCAACCGCTGCACGTGCAATGGCCAATAACTGTCTTTGTCCTTGAGATAAATTTGCCCCATTGCTAGATAATGGTGTCTCATAACCATTAGGCAAACGTGTGATAAAGTCATGAGCTCCTGCTAACTTTGCAGCTTCAATACATTCTCCATCCGTAGCGTCTAACTTACCATAACGAATATTATCCATCACAGTTCCAGTAAATAAATTGGTATCCTGTAATACTATACCAAGAGAACGGCGAAGATCTGACTTTTTAATCTTATTAATATTAATACCATCATAACGTATCTTGCCGTCTGCAATATCGTAGAAACGATTAATTAAGTTTGTTATTGTGGTTTTACCAGCTCCGGTTGCACCAACAAAAGCTATTTTTTGTCCAGGCTCTGCATATATCGTTATATTATGCAATATAGTCTTATTTTCCACATATCCAAAATCTACATCAAACAATCTAACATCACCGGTTAGTTTTGTATAAGTTACTGTTCCATCGCTATGAGGATGTTTCCAAGCCCAAATACCGGTTCGTTCTGAGCATTCAATAAGTTGCCCATTCTCTTCTCTCGCATTCACAAGGGTTACATAACCTTCGTCTTCTTCTGGTTCTTGATCGATAAGTTCAAAGATTCGTGATGCGCCTGCAAGTCCCATAACAACTGCATTAATCTGGTGAGATACCTGGTTGATGTTACCTGCAAACTGCCTTGTCATATTTAAAAATGGGACTACAATACTAATACTAATGGCAAGTCCTGAGAAACTAACGTTTGGTGCATCGATAAGTAATAAATATCCACCAAATAATGCCACAAAAACATAAAGAATATTTCCTATGTTATTTAGAATTGGACCGAGCGTATTTGCATATTTGTTTGCTCGTTCGGAATCAGCAAATAAGGAATCATTGATCTTATCAAAATTAGCCTTACATTCTTCTTCATGGCAGAATACCTTTACGACCTTCTGTCCATTCATCATCTCTTCTACAAAGCCTTCTACCTTACCAAGAGCAGCTTGTTGACGGATAAAATACTTTGCAGATCCGCCACCAATTTTTTTTGTGATTTTATACATAATGAATACACCAACTAAAACCACAAGAGCCATCCAAACACTGAAATATAACATAATACAAAATACGCTTGTTACAATAATACCTGAAGTCATTAATTGAGGGATACTCTGTGAAATCATTTGGCGTAGGGTATCAATATCATTCGTATAATAACTCATGATGTCACCATGATTGTGCGTATCAAAAAAACGGACTGGAAGATTCTGCATTCCGTTAAACATTTTTACACGAAGTTTCTTTAAAGAACCTTGTGTTATAATTGCCATCATTCGGTTAAATGCAAAGGATGCTGTAAGAGATAAGACATAACAAGTTGCTAATAAACCTACAAGTCTAGCAATTTGTCCGGATACTGATTTCCAATCTCCTGTTTGCCACGTATCTTCTATTGCTGATATGATATTTTGCATAAATAGAGACGGTATAGCAGCCATCACTGCATTAAAGATAATACAACATATTACAATCGGCAACAAAACCGGATAAAATTCAAATAATGTTTTGATTAGGCGCTTTAGTACACCTTTTCGCTTGATTACTGGCTTATTCTGCATCCTGCTCACCTGCCTTATTCTGTGAAAAATAAACTTCTTGATAGATTTTGTTACTCTTAAGTAGTTCTGCATGAGTTCCTATCGCATTAATAGTTCCACCATCCATAACAATAATGCGGTCAGCATCTTCTATGGAAGCTGTTCTCTGGGCAATGATAATTTTAGTTGTCTCTGGGATAAATTCTTTCATTGATCTCCTAATCAATGCATCTGTCTTTGTATCAACTGCACTGGTAGAATCATCTAATATAAGAATTTTAGGCTTTTTTAAAAGTGCACGCGCGATACATAAACGTTGTTTCTGTCCACCAGATACGTTCGAACCACCCTGTTCAATATAAGTATCATAACCATCCGGGAATCTTGATATAAATTCATCTGCTTCGGCTAATTTACATGCCTCAATCAACTCATCATCCGTTGCTTCTTTGTTTCCCCAACGAAGATTTTCTTTTATCGTACCAGAAAACAATACATTTTTTTGTAATACCACAGCTACTTGATTACGAAGAGAATCTAAGTCATAGTTTCTAACATCAACACCACCTACTTTTACAACTCCTTCTGTGGCATCATAAAGTCGTGGGATTAATTGTACTAAGGATGACTTGGAGGAGCCGGTACCTCCAATAATTCCAATGGTTTCTCCTGATTTAATATGAAGATTAATCTCTTCTAAGGACATACGTTCTGCTTTTTGTGAATATTTAAAACTCACATGTTCAAAGTCTACAGAACCATCCTTTACCTCTTTCAGACTATGTTCCGTACTTGTTAATGTACTTTCTTCTTGCAATACCTCCACGATACGGCGTGCTGATTCACTAGCCATCGTAATCATAACAAATACCATGGATAACATCATTAAGCTACTTAAAATCTGGAAGCTATAAGTAAGTAAAGCAGAAAACTGTCCCACATCTAGATCATGACCTCTCGAAGTGATGATAGTATAAGATCCAAAGGATAAAACAAAAACCATAACTGTATTGAGACAAAATTGCATCAAAGGATTATTGATAGCCAAGATCTTTTCTGCTCTGGTAAAGTCAGCACATACATCTTCTGCAGCTTCTTCAAACTTTTTCTTTTCATAATCTTCTCTAACATATGACTTTACTACACGAATACCTTTTACGTTTTCCTGAATGGAATTGTTTAGTACATCGTACTTACGAAATACCTTTTTAAACAATGGCATCGTTTTTCGTATAATGAAAAACAAACCAAGTCCAAGGACAGGTACAACAAATAAAAAGATAAACGCCATTTTACCACCCATAACGAAAGCCATGGTAAAAGAAAACACAAGCATCAAAGGACATCGAATTGCTGTACGTATAATCATCATATAAGCGTTCTGGACATTTGATACATCGGTAGTAAGTCTAGTAACTAAAGAAGATGTGGAAAAACGATCAATATTCTCAAAAGAATACGTCTGAATCCTATAAAAGATATCTTTTCTTAGATTACGTGCAAAACCACTGGATGCAGTAGCACAAGCGGTACCAGCGATTGTTCCAAAAGTTAAAGATAACCCGGCCATTATTACTAAGATAAGACCATATCTTGCAATTACACTAAATTCACATCCCGCTTTAATTTGATTTACGAGCTTGGCTATAATAAAAGGTATGGTACATTCCATCATAACCTCAAATGAAACAAATACGGGAGCTTTGATGGAATATTTTTTAAATTCCCGTATACTTTTCGCAAGTACTTTTAACATTGACATTGCTCATCTCCTTTACGTATTACTAATAGATTGACAGCTTTCTGTATAAAGAAGCTAAATTCGGACTTTTTGTATCTTTCTTTCAATTTGACACTTTTTAACTAAGACCAAAAAAAAAGCGCAGCCAGACCTTTATAATCTGGACTTACGCAAGAAAGCTGCTCGATATATATTATCTTATATAAATATGAAGCATTTGTCAATTTTCCTTTACTACCACTTACTTACTGTTATTGCTATGGATGTTTTTGTATATAACGAATACTTTTGTTGAGAATTCTTTTTTATTTTAATCATTATTTTTCTATTATCTTCTATCATTACTTTTATGCTCCGTCATAATGAACAAGATAATACAATCCTAATTTATCTTTTTATAATAGTAGATTTCTTACTACATTAACTTTTATCACCTTTTTAAACTAATAATAACCAAAATATACCTAAATAGTTAACTTTATCGAATACTCTGGTGTGTATCATGTCAGTTTCATCTCAGGTATCATAACAAAGTGGATTCGCCACTCTAAGCTCCGCGAATCAACAAATTCAGGGCGATGCCACTTTGTCGCGCCGAAGCGTCAGCGGAGTGCGCATCCCTCGGAGAGTTTTTTTAATAAACAGGAGATTACTCGCGGAGTAATTCCCTATTTATTAAAAAAACTATTACTAGAGAAATATCACCTTATAAGAAGTATTATTTTTCTAGCAATAGCTATCTAATTAAATATACCAACTGCCTAATCACGAAATGTTTTTAATGCATCTATGGTCTCTTGTATCAACTCGTCTAACGTCCATCCAAGCATATCCGCTCCTCGTTCAATTACTTCACGAGAGCAGCCTGCTGCAAAGCCCTTGCTTTTATACTTTTTCTTTACAGACTTAAGTTCCAAGTCCTGTACACTCTTAGATGGTCTCATTATAACAACTGCACCAATAAGACCTGTAAGTTCATCTACTGCATATAGAATTTTTTCCATTTCATGTTCTGGTTTAATATCTACAGTGATACCATATCCATGACTAGCCGTAGCACGAATAATCCTTTCCTCTACTCCACGCTCACGCATAATCTCTTGCCCTTTGATACAATGTTCTTCCGGAAATTGTTCAAAATCCAAATCATGCAACAATCCAACGATTCCCCAAAACTCTTCCTCCGAGCCGTATCCTAACTTCCTAGCGAAATACTTCATTACCTGCTCCACGACTTGGGCATGTTCTAGATGAAATTCTTCTTTGTTATAATCGACTAAAAGACTCCATGCTTCCTCACGATTCATTTAAATCAACTCCTGTCTCATTTATATTACGGTACCGCCTGGATTCGAACCAGGATTAAAAGTTTATGGGACTCCTGCCTTCCTATTGGCCACGACACCTGAAATTAAAAGCAAATTGTTTTATTTAAAATAACCATTGCAATTATTCGCTTTCTTTCTTAAGTTAGACAATCGATTTAACGCTTCTATTAATGTTTCATCTTTTTTTGCAAAATGAAATCTGATTAGGTGATTTACTTCTTCTTTAAAAAAACTAGACCCTGGTACTGCACCCACACCAACTTCCTTAGCTAACCATTCACAAAATTTCACATCATTTTTCACATCAAATTCAGATACATCAACCAAAACATAATAAGCACCTTGAGGATCGGTATAATTAAGTCTTAAATTAGCTAGTCCACCTACAAACAGTTCTTTTTTCTGTGCATAATGTTTTTGTAGCTCTTTATAATAATCTTCTCCAAAATTAAGCCCTGTAACAGCTGCTTCCATTAACGGTGCTGCTGCTCCTACCGTTAAAAAGTCGTGAACTTTTTTTACTCTTTCAATTACACTAGGACTTGCAATTACATATCCTAAGCGCCATCCTGTAATTGAATATGTTTTAGACAGCGAACTACAGATAATCGTTCTCTCCCTCATTCCAGGTAAGGTTGCCATGTAGATATGCTTATTTGGCTCGTAAATGATATGCTCATATACTTCATCTGTAATAACGTAAGTATCATATTTTATAGATAAATCTGCTATGATCTTTAATTCCTCATAAGTAAACACTTTACCACAAGGATTCGATGGATTACATAAAATTAATGCCTTTACACCTTTTTTAAAGGCTTCTTCTAACTCATTCGCATCAAAGGAAAAAGTCGGAGGCTTTAGTGGTACATAGATTGGCTTGGCACCGGAGAGTATGACGTCAGCACCATAGTTTTCATAAAATGGAGAGAATATAATTACATTGTCTCCTGGATTCGTTACTGTCATCATTGCTGCCATCATCGCTTCTGTACTTCCACAAGTTACCACAATCTCAGTTTCTGGGTCTATCCTCATTCCTGAAAACTGTTCCTGTTTCTTTGCTAGAGCTTTTCTAAAATTCTCAGCTCCCCATGTGAGGGCATATTGATGAGGACCTTCACTCGCTATATTGGCAAGTCTATCTGTAATCTCCTTGGGCGGATTAAAATCCGGGAACCCTTGAGATAAATTTATGGCATCGTATTGATTCGATACTCTGGTCATTCTACGGATAACAGAATCCGTGAAATCAGCGGTTCGTTCGCTTAATGGTTTCATAAAATCCTCCTCGTTATGCTAAATATGCTTTATGTCGATTTAATATCTCCCTCTCGTCAAATGCTCTTTTGATCTGCCGCATCAGTTCTAAATTCTGTTTTGCAGTTTCCCCCAGATAAAAAGATCTTTTACTTAACCCAATACCATGCTCTCCCGAGGTCAGACCCCCGAGAGAAAACGCTTTCTGATATATGGCATTCATATTTTCTTGTAATTCTTCTTCCCATTCTATCTCAGTTCTATTTCCTCTTACCATACACAGATGGATGTTTCCATCACCAGCATGGCCAAATCGAATCATCTGCATCCCTGATGTTTTCTCATAATCATTTACAAAGGATATAAACTCAACGATTTTATTAATTGGTACTACCAAATCAACCGGTTCTTGCTCTGAAACTGCTTCTACAGCCTTAACAAGACAACCTCTTATCTTCCATACATTCTCTGATAATCCCTCATTATCAAGAAGAAGAAAATCAAGAGCGCCTTGTTTCATTGATAGTTTTTTTACACGTTCTACATACTCTTTTATATCATGGTTACAACCATCAAAGGTCATTATTATATATGCTCCGGCATTCGGATATGGGAACGATAGACCTGTATAATCCTCTCCTAATCTAACGACATCCCGTTCAACAAATTCAATTGCTGTAGGGTTTACATTCTCCTTTATAATTGTTAAAACACTAGGAATTGCTGTCTTTACATCACGATAGGGAATGAGTACACTTTTGATGACTTCTGGTTTTGGGATTATCTTTAGAATACACTTTGTAATGATTGCTAAAGTACCCTCCGAACCTATAATCAAATTTTTAAGAGATAATCCACTTGCGTCCTTTGCATTCTTACTCCCAAGCCTTATTATCTCTCCATTGGCTAACACCACTTCTAAGCCCCTAACATAATCTCTAGTGACACCATACCTAACAGCTCGCATTCCCCCTGCATTTGTGCTGATATTGCCACCAATAGTTGCTGTTTTTTCCCCTGGATCCGGTGGATAAAAGTACCCTCTTTCTTCCACATACTCTTGAAAATCAGCTAAAACTACTCCTGCTTCAACAGTTGCAGTTAACGTATCTTCATCAAATTCTAAGATTTTATTCATTCTTGATAAATCAAGTACAATTCCACCCTCTACTGGAACTGTAGATCCAACAAGATTAGTTCCTGCTCCTCTTGGTGTAACAGGAATCTGATTTTCCCAAGCATACCTCATAATTCTTGAGACTTCGAAAGAATTCACAGGAAACAAAACAGCATCAGCATATCCTTTCACACGTCCTAACACATCACTAAGATAGCTATCCTCTATTCCATCTACTAGAATCCTATCACTATCTTTGATTATACTTTTTAATATCTTAACATCAACCTCTGCCATTGCCATCACACCTATTTCAATTGGGATGTTACAGATTTACTGTAACATCCCGAAAGAATTTACTCCTCCCATGCAGCTAAGTACGAGCCCTTAAAGGTATCCGCATAAACTTCTTTTACTGCATCTGATTGATATGCTGCTACAACCTTTTTAAATACTTCATTATCTAAATCTTCACTTCTTGCTGCTATCAAATTCACATAATTCTTCCCTGCATAAATACTTACACTGTCTTGGAATAAGGCATCTTCTCCTGGGTTTAAACCATTATCTAAAGCATAGTTACAATTAATAACCGCAATTGTTACATCTGGAAGTAACGCATATACATTTGCTGCATCTACTTCTACTAATTCAAGATTAAATGGATTTGCAGTAATATCCTTTACCTCTGGGCTATCACCTGCATCAGGATTTAACTCAATGAGAGCTGCTGCTTCAAGAACCTTTAATGCTCTACCTCCGTTTGTTGCATCATTTGGAACAGCTACCTTATCTCCTTCTTTTATTTCACTTAAATTAGTTATTTTCTTAGAATAAATGTTCATTGCTGAAATGAATGTATCACCAATTGAATCAATCTTATATCCATAGTTTTCTTTTTCTTTATTTAGATAAGCATAATGCTGGAATGCATTTAAATCTACTTCTCCGCCATCGAGAGCAGCATTTGGAGTGCTATACTCCGTAAATGACACTAACTGAATCTCTATTCCTTCTTTTTTTAGTTCTTCAATGACAGGAGTCCACATTTCATTTGACTCTCCAACTACACCAACTTTAACTACTGTATTACCCTTATTGGCATCTTCTTTTTTTGCACATCCAGCTACTGAAAAAGCCAAAGTTAATCCTAATGCTAAAACACCTAATTTTTTTAAATTTCTCATAAAACTACCCCTTTTCTATTTCAATCTTTTTCATTTCCTATATTTCTTTTACTTTACAGCGTCAATGCATATTCAAAGTTTTCTTTCATAGTCTTACAAGAAGCATCGAATTTTTCCTTTTCCTCTGGTGTTAGGTTGAGTTCAATGATCTCTTCCACACCATGGATACCAAGTACCGTCGGAACAGATGCATACACATCCTGCTGACCATACTCTCCATTTAAGAGGGTAGATACCGGAAGCACCTTCTTCTCATCTGAGAAGATTGCTCTAGCTACCTCCGCCAGTGCTGCACCAATCCCAAATTCCGTCGAACCTTTTCCACCTAAGATATGCCATCCCCCTAATCTAGCCTCATCTGCTAGTTTAGAAAGTTCAAGCTGTCCATATTTCTCAGGTTTCTCTTGGATTAACTCAAAGATTGACTTACCACCAATGGATACCGTTGACCAAGCAACCATCTGGCTCTCTCCGTGTTCTCCAAGGACATAGCCATTAATTGATTTTTGATCAATACCTACAGCATCGGCAATTGCCCTTCTAAGTCTAGCAGAATCTAATACCGTGCTTGTTGAGATGATTTTGTTTGATGGATACTGAAGCAAATGTTGCAAATAATGTGCAATGACATCCGCTGGATTTGAAATACTAACAATGATACCCTCAAAACCAGAGCTCTTAATATGCCCAGCCACTTCTTTTATAATGAGAGCTGTGTTCGTAAGGGTACTCATTCTAGTTTCTCCCTTGTTTTTATCTGGATTGGTTCCTACCGCAATCACAATAAGATCAGCATCGATTGCATCACTATAATCTCCTGATTTTAGCTTCACTCTGTGTGGTAGATATACTGTTGCATCATAGATATCCAGTGCCTGAGCCTTCGCTTTTTCTTTATCGATATCAATAAAGACGATTTCCTCTGCAAGCCCTTGCTCTGCTAATGCATATCCTGCATGAGAACCCACATGCCCTGCTCCAATAATAATGACTTTTCTTGGCTTTGCCATAACTTTCATCTCCTAATGTGTACTTTTTCTTGATATTGTGTTACCTACTATCTGAATAGCGCTTACCAGTAGGGCTAAGACAACCACTGTTGCATATGTAACATCTGTTTGATTACGCTGATGACCAAACCTAATTGCAAAGTCGCCAAGTCCTCCTGCACCGATAGCTCCCGCCATTGCGGTTAAACTTATCAAGTTAATCACAGTTATTGTAGTTGCTCTAACTAAACCAGGAATACATTCCTTTAACAATACCCGAAAAATAATTTCAATTGGTCCACTCCCCATTGCCTGTGCGGCTTCGATTAAACCTGGATTCATTTCTGCAAGAGCTGTCTCCACTTGTCTTGCAAAGAATGGTGATGTACCAAAGATCAATGGAACGATTGCCCCTTTCACTCCAATTGCTGTTCCTGATATTAATCGTGTAAGCTGAATCAGACCAGCCAGTAGAATAATAAATGGAATGGAGCGAAAAAAATTAACTAACTTATCTAGAATCTGATAAATAACCAGATTTTGAAGGATACCATTCTTTTTTGTAACGGTTAATACGATTCCTAAAAACAATCCTATAAAAAAGATAAATACCCCTGATCTTATAATCATCTCTAACGTCTCAAAAATACTTTCATAAAAAGCAGGAAGCTTTGACATTAGATTTGGAAAATATTCATTAAGAAGCTCTTGCATCAAGTATCACCTCCACTCCAACATTTTTTTCTTGTAAATACTTTATTGCACCATCAATATCTTCCTTCTTACCACTTACGATAGAAACCAAACCACCGATTGGATTTTCACCAATTAACTCAATGTTTCCAAAAATGATATTAATGTTCAATGCAAATTCTCTAGATAACTGAGATACGAGAGCCTCTGAAGTACTTCTCTCTAGGTACTTAAATCGTAAAATACACTCCCCTGATTTTAATTCTGTAATCTTTGCTTTCTCATCTATGTAATGATAGATTCTAGAAAGATTTGAGGTACTATCCACAAAATTCTTTGTTATCCTCTGTCGTGGATTTGCAAATATATTAAATACATCTCCCTCTTCTACAACTTCACCATTTTCCATAACTGCTACCCTATCACAGATTTCTTTTACCACCTGCATCTCATGGGTAATGATTACGATTGTGATACCAAGTTTTTGATTTACTTCTTTCAACAGGTTTAATATTGAAACTGTAGTTTGTGGGTCGAGTGCACTGGTGGACTCATCACTAAGTAAAATATCCGGATCATTCGCCAGTGCTCTTGCGATTGCCACCCTCTGTTTTTGTCCACCAGAAAGTTTCGATGGATACTCCATTGCTTTTTCTTCAAGCCCTACTAATTTTAGGAGCTCATTGACTTTATCCTCGATTTGTTTTTTTGATAATCCCTGATACTTTAGAGAATAAGCTACATTCTGAAATACCGTTCTGGACGAAAACAAATTAAAGTGTTGAAAAATCATACCAATTTTTCTTCGTTGTTTTCTAAGTTCTTTTCCCTTTAATGCGGTGAGTTCAACATCACCAATAAAAACTTTGCCTTCCGTTGGTCTTTCTAATAAATTGATACACCTTACAAGGGTCGACTTTCCTGCTCCTGAAAAACCAATGATGCCATATATCTTCCCTTTTTCAATGGTTAAGTTAACATTCTTAACTGCATCTACTGTCCTATCCCCGGAAGAAAACGTCTTGCTAAGATTTTCAAATCGAATCATTTATAACCTCATTTCTACGCTGCTTTATTGTCTTGTTTGTGAGACATTATGTGTCATCAAGTTTATGGATACAGCGCTAACATAAAACTTGCTGAGTTAAGATTTAAAACCTTTCACTCATAATTTCTATTCTACAAAAAAACAGGGTGCACCATACTCATGCACCCTGTTTTCCTAGTTCTTATTTCAGATTTATATAACACTAATCTTACAAAAAAACGGATTTTGAGCGCACTGTATCAGGCATGTTATTACACATACAACCACCATAGCAACACATCATCATATTCATCATATTAATTGAAATCACAGTACGCATCGTAGTTCTCCTTTCTGTTGTTTTGTATATCTTCATTAGGTTATTATTAATTTACAATAATACTTGAGCACTATTATTTATTTCTTATCTGTGTATTTCTTATGTTTGTTATTATAACAGCCAAAAAAAGAATGTGTTAATACTCAAAACTAATAATCTGTTATAGGTTAAACCTATATCACCTTGTCTCGATAGTTGATTAACTCTTTAATATATAACTCACCATTACTACTGATAATAGATCCTTTTCGTTTAATATATCCAATCCTCATTGTTTCACTTTCTACCAATGGAACCGTCTTATAATCATCACCGTTTAATTCCTCACATATAATCCCAGAACATAAGGTATACCCAAGTAAACCTATCATTAGATTTAGTATAGTAGCCCTATCATTTGCTTTAATGATTCTTTTATAATCATACGTACTCTTAACTTCTTCTGCAAGATAGAAGGAATTGTTCTTTCCTTGGTCAAACGCAAGACATGGATATTCTTCTAATTCCTTCATCGAAATAATGTCTTTGTTTGCTAACGGATGCCCTGACCATAAATATACGTAGGTATCGCATTGAAATAATTCTACAAATTCAAGACTATTCTCACGTAACACCTTGGTCATAACCTGTTCATTAAAATCATTGAGATAAAGTACTCCTAGTTCACTTTTAAAATTCTTTACGTTTTCTATCACTTCATAAGTCTTAGTTTCATGAACCGCAAACTCATACTCCTCCATACCAACCTTCTTTACCATCTCCACAAAAGCCTTTACTGCAAAGGTATAATGCTGCATAGAAACACTGAATTTTTTCTTAGATTTCTTTTCGATATACTTATCTTCTAATAACCGATACTGCTCCGATACTTGTTTCGCATAGGTTAGGAACTCCTCACCTTCTGGAGTTATTACAATTCCTCGATTGGATCTAAGAAAAATATCAAAGCCGATTTCTTCTTCCAGTTCTTTTATAGTACCAGAAAGACTAGGTTGAGAGATGAAAAGTTGTTTTGCTGCCTCATTCATGGAACCGCAATCGGCAATCATGATTACATATCTTAACTGTTGTAATGTCATATATTTTATCCTCCTAAAACGTTTCTTATTTTTCTTTTTATGTCTTCATATTTCATAACTTAGTAAATTCATTTTTCTATTTTCTTTGGCGTATAACAAAATACTTTTCCAATCGTATTGCAATCATAATAGGTTCAATTTGCATTCGATAAATACTGCCTTACCCTAATATTACTTTTTAAGAATTGCGAAATCATTTGTATCTACTATATCATAATGAATGCTAAATTGACTAAAAAAATTATACTGTGTATCCAGATAAATTATCAAATGCCAAAAATCCAACCTACAATTTAAAAAATGTGATAAATGTCATATAAAGAATTGACGGATAACACTACCAAATACCGTTGCATACTTTTATAATCATTTTATAACTTAAATTTGGAGGGTGTTATATGATCGTTAAAGTTGAAAATCTTGTTAAACGATATAAAGATCTCTTAGCTCTTGATCACTTGAACTTAAGTATAGAGAAAGGTGAAATTTTTGGACTGCTCGGTCCGAATGGTTCTGGTAAATCAACCGCCATCGGATGCATCTTAGCCTTGCTAAACTTTGATAAAGGAAAAATAGAAGTATTTGGCAAACCTATGAGACCAGATAGTTACGATTTAAAACGTAAAATCGGAGTTGTTCTTCAAAATGTAGCTGTTTTTAACGAATTAACTGTTTATGATAATATCGATTATTTCTGTGGTTTGTATGTAAAGGATAAAAGCGAAAGAAAAAAACTTGTCATGGAAGCGATTGAATTTGTTGGATTAGAGGATTTTATTAAATTTTATCCAAAGAAATTGTCCGGTGGTTTATTGCGTCGATTAAATATTGCTTGCGGCATAGCACATAAGCCAGAGTTAATTATCTTGGATGAACCAACAGTTGCAGTAGATCCACAAAGTAGAAATCGTATATTAGAAGGGATTGTTGACTTAAATAAGAAGGGTGCAACCATTATTTATACCACGCACTATATGGAAGAAGTGGAACAAATCTGTAGTCGAGTTGCTATCCTCGATAAAGGAAAAACCATTGCAATAGGGACGAAAGAACAATTAAAAGCAATGATTAAGACAGGTGAGACCATCTGTATTGAGGTCTTAGAGTTAGAAGATAAGCATCTTGAGAATATCAAAGAGCTTCCTCATGTTTATAGAGTTGATTATGACAATCAGCGGCTCCTAATTAGTTGCACCGGTGGCAAACACAACCTCATCCGAATCCTAAACTACCTTCAGTCAAATGAAGTGGCATTTGGACGTGTCTATACAGAACTTCCTACCCTAAATGACGTTTTCCTTGAAATAACCGGAAAAGAACTTAGAGATTGAGAAGTAAGGTTAACTATAGCTGTCTCCTAAAATCATAAGGTGGCGGCAGATTGGAGATTATTATGTTTTTTCATCAATATAAATATCGTATTAAATACTTTTTAAAAACTCCTATCATTCTATTCTGGGCATTTTTCTTCCCTCTCATTCTTGGTACACTGTTTCGTGTAGCTTTTGGAGATGCCATGTTAAATCTCGGTGTGATGAATAGTATTCCGGTAGCAATCGTAACAGAGAAAGAATCTACTGAAAATCAAATTCTAATTTCTACACTTTCCTCCGTTACTTATAATGATAAAACCCCGATGTTCGAAATAACGAAGACAACTAGGGAAGAAGCAGATCTGATGCTTAGCGAAGAAACTGTGAATGGAATTTTAACATTGTCAGATTCTGTAGAACTCTATGTGTCTGACAGCGGCTTACAGACAAATATATTAAAACAATTTCTAGATCAATACAGTCGTATGAGTAAAGCAATCGAAGATATTGCAAGAAACAATCCTGAGGATATCCCGAAAGCTATCTTACTGCTACAATCAGAAGCTCAAAATATTGTAAAAGTTTCATTGAATGGAAAGAACACCAATGGTTTTATCCAATATTTCTATTCCTTAATTGCAATGGCTTGTATGTTCGGAAGTTACTTAGGACTTAGCAATAGCATGGATATTCAGGGCAATCAAACTACGGTAGCCGCAAGAAGATGCATTACACCGACCAATAAATTAATAATGATCCTTGCTGACTCCTCAGCTGCAATTACCATTCATTTTCTTGAACTCACCGTTGTCTGGCTTTACCTGAGGTTTGTTCTAGGTATACCGATTGGAGATCAACCGATTCTCTTCTTACTTACTGTATTCCTAGGAAGCGTGATAGGAATTTCTTATGGTCAATTTGTTGGATCAATAAGCAAAGGTCATGAGACACTTCGTATTTCTATTGTTACCGGCGTCAGCTTAATATTTAGTTTCCTAAGTGGTTTAATGATTGATACCATTAAATACATCATAGAAGCAAATGTTCCGATCTTAAATCGAATCAATCCTGCTGCCTTGATAACAGATGCCTTCTATAGCCTCACTGTATTTAGTGATTATTCTAGATTTACTTATGATATCATCTCATTAGCTGTCATTGCAGCAATCTTTATCTTCGTAAGCTTTTTGATACTCAGGAGGGAACGATATGATAGTATTTAAGACATTTTTCAAATTATTAGCAAAAAATAAATGGAGTATTGTCATTAATCTGGTTGTCTTTTTGGGTATTGCCTCTATTGCAGTGCGAAGTGGCTCTCCAGAAGATCAGATTAACTTTAAAGACATAAAACTTAAACTTGCAGTAATTGACCGTGACCAATCAACTACCAGCATAGAACTAAAAAGTTATATTGGTGAACTTCATCAATTAACCGAACTAGAAGATGACCCTGTGGTTTTTCAAGATGAACTTTACTTTAATAGTGTTTATGAAATTCTCATTATCCCAGCTGGTTTTGAAGAAGGCCTTTTTTCTGGAAAAGATATTCCGCTGGAAATTATAGAAGCACCAGATGCCGGGGTTACAACATTAGCTAATATACAATTCGATCAAATTATACGATTTTTAAAAACTTATTTTGCCCTTGGACTTGAACCATCAGAAGCAATGACAAAAGCCAAAGAAATTATGCAGACTAACGCATCCGTAAACATTCAACTGGATAATCATAGTTTAGAGGAAGCACCAAGCTATAATTATTATTTTCAATACTTACCTTACCCTATGGTAGCAATATTGATATCCTGCATTAGCTTAATACTCATTATCTTTAATGAAAAGGATTTGAAAAATCGAACTGTTTGTGCATCCTTCTCCTTAAAAAAGCGTAATCTCGAATTATCTCTTGCTAATATTATGGTATCAATCATTATTTGGATTATCCTTATGATCTTTCCTTTTATTCTATATGGAACCGACATGATTCACTCCGGAGTATATGGATATTATCTGCTGAACAGCTTTTCCTTTCTTATTGTTAGTTTTAGCATTTCCTATCTTGTCGGTATTTTTAGTAATTCTGAGGAAGCAGTCTCTGTTTTTAGTACCTCTGTATCACTTGGACTATGCTTTTTAGGAGGTGTATTCGTACCTAATTCAGTTATGAGTAAACAGGTACTTTACTTTTCAAAATTTTTACCTTCCTATTGGTATGTTATAACCAATGAACTTATAGGGAAAAATACAGAACTTGTTGGTAATGATTTAAAAGATGTTATCTATGGTATACTTATTCAGTTATGTTTTGCTATTGCAATATTTGGTATTTCATTAGCTGTTACAAAGAGAAAAACTCAGGCATGTTAAACTTAGCTTTATCTTTTCATAAATAACAAAGGCGAGATGATTCATATGTTTCTTAAGGGCTTAAATAAGCCCTTTCCCATGAAATCATTCTCGCTTTATTTTTTTCTTGATTTTAATCATTTACGTATTTTCATGTATTTAATTAGTTTACTTATTTTAATTAGTTTACTTATTTTAATTAGTTTACGTATTTTAATTACACATTTAAATTAGCTTACAGATTTAAATTAGTTTACGCTGCTCAGACATTGGATTACTGAGTAAAATTATATTCTTTCCAACTTTCTTCTTTCTTTTTAATTACTACCTCATATTTATTTTTTCTTACCATAAAAAAACATTCCAATTGCTGTAGCACAAACAATAAAATATCCTAGGATACTAAATGAATCCGGTATCTGCCCAAATAAGACAAAGCCTAAAATTGCTGAGAAGACCACCTGCGAATAATCAAAAACGGAAATCTCCTTTGCAGGCGCATAAGAATAAGCTGCAGTGATAGCAAACTGTCCTCCTGCTGCTGCCAGACCCGCCAATAATAACGTACCGATTTGCCATAGTTCCATTGGTGTATATTGAAAAATTAAAAATGGTAAGGTAACCAGACAGGAAAAAGATGAAAAGAAAAATACAATGAAAGAACCCTTTTCTCCACGCTGTCCAAGAAAACGAACCGCTGTATAGGCAGCTCCTGCACCAAATCCTCCAAGTAACCCGATAAAGGAAGGAATTAATTCCATATTAGAAAACGTAGGTTTTATAATAAATAAGCTTCCAGTAAACGCGGTTATAACAGCAAGCCCCTGAACTAAACTTACTTTTTCTTTCAAGAATATCATACTAAGTATAATGGCAAAAAATGGAGACATCTTATTAAGCATAGATGCATCCGATAATACCAAGTGATCTACTGCATAAAAATTACATAAGATTCCTATGGTTCCAAAAAGTGAACGCACCACCAGATATTTTAAGTTCCCTTGTTGACATCTCAAACTTTCCTTATTCTTTTTTATGACAATATAAGCAAAGACTAACGCAACAATATTACGAAAAAAGCTTTTTTGAATGGAAGGTAAATCTCCAGACAATCTTACAAATGTATTCATAAGAGCAAAGCAGAAAGCCGAACATAGAATACACAGTATTCCTTTGTATTTTGTTTTCATAATTCCTCCATTATTTAAAATAAGAACTTTATGGCTTAACCAAGTAATGTACAGGTGCTATGCTAAATGTTATCTTTACTATAAAGGATAACAACTAGCAACCTGTACATTCTATTTATCATCTAAATTAAGTTAACTGTTTTAATTCGTCGATTTCTTTTAGTAATTCTTGTTTGGTTTCAGAAAACAGTAAGCTTTGATTATGTTTTACATAATGCTCACTACCATGTTCTCCAATAAAATGCATACTATAGAAGTTTCCAGTGAGCTCTGTTAAGAAAACGACTAATTCCTGACTCTCACCAAAAGTATCCTCTAAGAAGATAAAGGAATTCTCTAAAGAATTAGAAGTTTCTGCAATTTTATTTTGATATTCTTCCACTATCGCATCAAATTCCGATTTAATATAGGAAAATGCTACATCATTATCTTTCATACGATTTAACAGTATTTGCTCTTTGAAAAAATATAGTTTTAAAATCAATTGATTCAAAGCCTTATTTTGCATACGATCTAATAAACCTGCAGATTTTTTATCTTCTAGCTCTTTCTCCGCTTGTGCTATAAGGTCAGCCATAATAACTTCTGGTTCCATATAAGTATTCGCAAAATACTCTTTGGATTCTTTCAGAGTAGTATGAAGCTTTTTTAAATACTCACCCATCTGATAAGTTTCATAAAAATCACTGGAAAGTCGATCAAGTAATAAGGATAGTACACTTAATCTTTCATCAAATCCCGCAGTTCGCAATTGTCTCTTTAAATGATCCTCTGCCTTACCATCTAAGATATCCTGCACTTGATAATCTTTTTGATACTTTAAGTACAACTCATAATAGTTTGCAAAGTCTTTCGCAATCTTAGGATGTTGAAGATATCCTTTTACAACTTCTTCTGTTACAGGCAAATGGAGCTCCTCATATGCGTACAAGATTTGAGATAAATCTTCCCAGCCTCTTGCTGTCACAAACTGTTTTCCATCCACTGACATCTCAATTACATAAAAATTATTTTTCTTAATCTCTAAATAAGATAATATAGAACCATGTACTTTTTGCTTATAGGCGTACTCTCTCCATACCGCATAATCTTCCCTAAGTTCAATTCGTCTTACTCTATCAAGGGTTACAATATCGAATTCACGAACAGAGCGATTATATTCCGGTGGATTACCTGCTCCAACAACGATCCACCCCTCCGGAATACTGTGATTTCCAAACGTCTTATTTTGAAGAAACTGAAGCATCGTTGGTGCCAATGTTTCTGATACACAGTTGATCTCGTCTAAGAATAAGATTCCCTCTTTGAGACCTGTTTGTTTCATCTTCTCAAACACGGAAGCAATGATTTCACTCATTGTATATTCTGTTACAGAATACTCATAACCATTGAAGCTTCGTTGCTCAATCTTTGGAAGTCCGATTGCACTTTGTCTTGTATGGTGAGTAATGGTATAAGCTACAAGACCTATTCCACTTTCTCTTGCAATCTGTTCCATAATTGCTGTTTTACCAATTCCCGGAGGGCCCATAAGTAAGATGGGACGCTGATGTTTTACTGGTATTCTATATGCCCCGAATTCATCTTTCTTAAGATATGCTTGTATTGTATGTTTAATTTCTATTTTACATTCTTTAATATTCATTGTAACTCCAATCTATTCACCATGCGTATATATAAATCAGGATGATATTATTCGCCCATCTTTTCGATTTGCTCTTCCTCTAATACAACCTTCATCGCCCATGTAGGTACTTTGTCTTCCACATACTGGTTCCGAACAAAGATAAAGGCAGTTTCGTATTCCGGTTGTTTGCTAGGAAAAATACCATATCCATCCGTAAAATATAGCAGTCCTTTTAAACGTTTCAATTCCCCCATATGTTTTAATTCATTAATATATTCAAACACAGGTCTAAAATCTGTATTACCAAATCCTTTTACCTGAAAATGTTCCATATAATCATTTAGTTCCATAAGATCTGTAAGAATCTTATGTTCTTTAATTTCTTCGTCGCATTGAATCAAATGAATTCGAAATTTATCATGAAAAGTCTCTGTATTTTTAAGAATCCGTATCGTTTCTTTTAAAAACCGATAAATCAAACTACTTGCACATGATCCTGAAGTATCAATTGCTATCACAATCTCCTCTACACGCTTTTCATCCTTATATTCTAAAGGTTCTATAAATGGAATATTTCCGTAATGCTCTATACCATAAGAATAAAAACCATAATCAAAGGAATCCATATCCACTTGAAGACGTTCTTTATAAACAGCAAACTTCTGAAGAAATGTTTGATAATCATAAATCTCTCGATTTGCCGCTCCAATTCCTTTTAATAAGCTTTCTGTCGCCTTGGGATTATTCGATTGGTAAGTCTCAAGATTCGTCTTAAGCTTATCACTGATATCCTTCCAACGATTTTCTTGTGCTTTCCTTTTATTCGCTTCACGCTCAAGGTCATGATCCATTGTATCGTTATCTGACTTATCTTCGTTAGAATTCTCTTCTTTTGATCTATTTTCTTTTGAATTATCTTCTTTCGAGCTATCTTTTTCCGATTCCTCTTCTTTTGAGCTATCTTCTTTAGATACATCTTTTTTTAATTCATCTTCTTTTGAACTATCATTCTTTGATTTATCTTCCTTATCTTCGTTTTTCCCCTCTTGTTTTCCCTTATCCTTGCTTTCTTGTTCTTTGTCTTGTTTGCCATCCCCAGTCTGTTTCTTCGTTTGATTTTCTTTTGATTGATCTTTCAACTGGCTCTCTCTTGATTGATCCTTCGTTTGACTTTCTTTTGATTGTTCCTTCGTTTGACTTACTTTTGATTGTTCCTTCGAATTTAACTCTTTTTCTTCTGGCTCATTCTTTTTCTTAGAATCAGAATTCTCATCTTGATTTGAATTCTCACTATTCTTTGCTTTATTTGATGAGTTTCCAAATCTCCAAAACTGATGGTCGCAAACCAAAAATTCAACACTATATTGTACAATTTCTCGCTCAGTAAACCAATTGTTCTGAAGTAAATGATAGATTCCCTCCGCTGTGAATACCTTAAGTTCCTTAGATAAACGCTCATACAGTTCTTCTCGACGAGATGAAACAAGTCGCTTCGTTGCTTTATTATCTAAACCATCTATAATGTATTCCACCGCAATATCACATGCTAAGTTCCACTTCTCTTCGTCTCGTTCCTCTTTCAAGTACATATGACGAAATATACTATGGAATAGCATATGAAGATAGGAACGGTTTACATAAACACTATCATAAGCGTATTTTTCAATTACAAATCTCGGATTATAATAAATGGTACTTCCGTCCGTTCCCATATAAAAAGAGGACATCCGTAACTCATAATTCAACTCACTAAGTGGAACATCTAAAAATCGCATTGATAGGTATAGCTCATTAGAACTATTTTTTAATATTCGTTCGCCAAGCTGCCTTAGTCTTTTCCTTACCTCATGCTCCATCCTAACCTCCATTTCTTTGCATTGTGTGAATTCTATTACTCTCGTACTTAATGCATTCTATAATTCAAAGGTTATACTTTTATTTTGGTAGTTACGTTGTTTATAGCTTAAAAAATAGCTAACTAGCTCTAATTTCTGCTGTCTACGTGCATATTCCATTAAGCTGTCTAGTTGCTCTATTGATATGACGTTTTCATTGATTAAACAAAGTATTTCTTCACGCATCTCATCTTCCACCAATAGTTTCATCAGTACTTCCCAATGTTCCCTAATAAAGCATCCATAATTATCTTTCGATGTTTCCATCAATTGATACGGATACATAATGCGATAAAGTGCAATGAATAGGGTGGTTTCTAACATATCAACCGCCATTCCCACATGAAAAATCGAGTCATACTTTTTGTAATCAATATCATTTTCTGTCATACACTCTCGATAATGCACTCCTGATCCATAGGTTTCCTGTCGAATGATTCTCGCAGAGTTATTCTCAACATAGTCATACAAAAATTTAGGGAAAATTATTTTCGCAGTTTTACCTTTTTCATAAGCATTCTGCCCATAGTGAAGCGTTACTGTCAACTCTGCACTAAACTCGGATAAGATATTTTTTAATACTGATATTTTTCCGTTCCAAAGATATAGCTCAATGGATCTCAATTGATAACAGTTTTTAAAAGCACCATCACCAATGCTATGGATTGAATCAAAAACAACCATGCTTTCTAATTTTCTGCAATCATAGAAGGCATGGTTTCCTATTGTAGTTATACTATCTGGGAGTATTACTTTTTGTAAACTTCTGCAATTATGAAAAGCATAATCTTCCAGTTTTGTGACTGGAAGTCCTTCTATAGCACTTGGGATTTCAAACTGGCTCGATGTTCCATTATATTTTTGAACGAAAATCTCGTTATCTTCTTTTATATAGTTAATATCCTGTCTCATATCTCTCACTTTCATTCCTACAAAACTAGCTCCTTTAAGTAATCTAGATAAAAACCTCTTTTTAAAAAAACAGCTGTTCTGTTACTTTAGATTATAAAGAAATAAGCCAGATATTTCAACACTAACCTATGGAAAAATATATATACTATTTTAGTTTAACTCAAATGCTATTATCAAATGGAAATAATTCATCAGATATCCTATATAAAATAAAAATTAGGGCAATCACACAATATTAGTAATTGATGTGATTACCCTAAAATTCTTAATTTATATATGTTCTACTTAGCGAAATAAAATATTATTCACAATAGTTTCAAGAACTTCTTGACGACCACTTTGCATTACAGGTTCATCATGTGTTAAAACATACTGCTCTAACTCTTCAAGGGATGTTGTTCCCTCCACGATTGCCTTACCAATACCTGTCTTATAGCTTGCATAACGATCTTCTACAAATTTTGCGATTCTTCCATCTTCGATAATCTCAGCAGCCTTAATTAAACCAAGAGCGAAAGTATCCATTCCTGCGATATAACCATAAGCGATATCATCAAATTCAAAGGAACCACGTCTTACTTTTGCATCGAAGTTAAGTCCACCATTTGTAAATCCACCAGCTTTTAATACTTCAAGCATTGCAAGCGTTGCGCTGTGAACATCAGTTGGGAACTGGTCAGTATCCCATCCAAGATTAGGATCGCCCTGATTTGCATCAACAGAACCGAATACACCATTCACTCTAGCCATTGCAAGTTCATGCTCAAAAGTATGACCAGCAAGAGTAGCATGGTTTGCTTCAACGTTCATCTTGAAATCTTTCTCTAAGCCATATTTACGAAGGAAACCAAGTACAGTAGCTGTATCGAAATCATATTGATGTTTGGTTGGTTCCTTTGGCTTTGGCTCAATGTAGAAATCGCCATCAAAACCATTTGCACGACCATATTCTACTGCCATCTTCATAAGTCTTGCCATATTGTCAAGTTCAAGTCCTAAATCAGTATTAAGAAGTGTTTCGTATCCTTCACGACCACCCCAGAATACATAACCTTTACCACCTAACTTAATTGTAGCATCAAGCGCATTCTTAATCTTTGCAGCAGCATATGCAAATACATCTGCGTTGCAAGAAGTTGACGCACCATGCATGAATCTTGGATGACCAAAGTTATTTGCAGTACCCCATAATAACTTGATTCCAGTCTGATCCATTTTCTCTTTGATATAATCAACGATTTCAAAAAGATTCTTCTTTGACTCCTCAAAAGTCTCTCCTTCTGGAGCGATATCTGCATCATGGAAACAGAAGAATTCAATTCCTAGTTTTGTCATTAATTCAAATCCAGCATCTACTTTTGCCTTAGCAATTTCCATAGGATCTGTTAAATTGCCATAGCTTCTATCCATAGTTGTTACACCAAATGGATCAGCGCCTCCTGCACAAAGAGTATGCCACCAAGATAGTGCGAAACGACAATGCTCTTTCATTGTTTTACCCGCTACAATCCTATTTGCATCATAATATTTAAAAGCGAATGGGTTAGTTGAATTTGGACCTTCGTATTTTACTTCTGGAACATTTGGAAAGTAATTTTTCATTTGATTACCCCTTTCTAAACTTATTTGTTTATTCACTGAACTAACTACAATAATATGATAACATTTGTTTCAAAAATAGTCAATAAGCTTTCCAAGGATTATCAAAATTTTACCTCGTTATTTCATCCCAATTTTACAAATTGTGAATCACTTTTCTTTCTAAATAAGAACATCATGTTTTTATCAATGGTTCATTCATGTTAATACCTTATCACCACTCCCTCCTGATGCCTTTTCCCCATCTTATGTCTGGCCTTTCGGTTTGCTACGGTATCAAATATAATAGAAAAATCATAATCCTCTGGATACATTTCTGTTGCTGCAACATGAAGCTTTATTCGTTTATAATTTATAAGCTTTTTCGTTTTCGCAATTTGAATCCCGATTTCTCCCTTTTCATTACATACTTGATACACGATACCTATCTTCTTCTCTGGGTACACTATCACACAGTCTCCAAGCTTAAAACTTGTAGCTTTTGCTGGTAACTCTTTTTTCTTACTCTCAAGCCTTTTTTCAATACGAGGTTTTACTGCTGTGTTCTCTAAACTTACATGCTCCTCATTTTTCTGGTTATTATCAGAAAAAAGTTCACTTTCATAAGTATGCTTAATTTTTTCCTTTTCTTGAATACCATAAGCATTTTGATAAGCAATTGAAAGCATGTGCTTTGGTAAGCCTAATCTTTTTGCAATATACAATGCACAACTTTCTCCAGCTTCACCAACTTCTAAACGGTAGAGAGGTTTTAAACTCTCTCTGTCAAACGCCATTTTCGCGTTCATGATTCCCTCTGACTGTGCAGCATAATCTTTTACTTGTGGATAGTGAGTAGTAGCAATGAATAAGCATTGCTTCTTTTTAAGCTCTTCTAATATCGCAATCGCTATTCCCATTCCCTCCGCTGGATCTGTTCCAGAGCCTAGCTCATCTAAAAGTACTAAACTATCTTTGGTTATTTCCTGTAATATTGCAATAATGTTTGTTATATGCGCTGAAAATGTTGACAGATTTTCTGTAATACTCTGACCATCACCAATATCGCATAGAATCGCATCGTTCATGCATAAAGTCGCTTCTTCGCATGGAACATGAAGACCACTTTGAGCCATCATAGACAATAATCCAACGGTCTTTAATGCTACTGTTTTTCCTCCTGTATTTGGACCAGTAATGATTACCCCTCGAATTCCTTCGGCAAATTCAAAATTAAGTGGAACGCACTCCTCTCTTTTTAAAAGAGGATGCCTACCATTGATTATCTTGATTTTTCGATCTGTATTTAACCTTGCAGGAACAGCCTTCATAAAAGCTGAGAGCTTAGCTTTTGCAAATATCTCATCTAGAATTCCCATCGTCTCATAGTTTCTCATAAGCTCAAACTCATGTTCTATCACAAGAGAGGTTAATGTATATAAAATCACTGCTTCCTCTTTTGATTCTGCTGATTTTAAGGCAGATAGTTCTTCACTATAGCGAACCGCCATGACTGGCTCAATAAAATACGTTGCACCACTAGAAGATACATCATGAACAGTACCTGAAATCTGATGTTTATACTCTTTTTTCACCGGAAGCACAAAATGTCCATTTCTTAATGATACGAACCCTTCACTAAAACATTCCTTTCTACTTCTTAATAGCGTTTCCAATTTCGCTTTCATGGCTCCATTTACGGATTCTATCTTTCGTCTTATGTCTTTCAACTCTTTGGATGCTGAGCTATCGATCTGATTATTTCTAATTGCGCCATCAATGATTCCTTGTAAATCCTCTAATGAGGTGAAGGAATCTGCATAGAACGATAAATCCACCTTAAGACACTGTGCTTTGGTCAGATAAGTTTTTAATCTTCTGCTGGCAGCAATGAATAGTGAAACTAATGTCAGTTGTTCTGGTGATAACATCCCACCCTTTCTCGCTAATGAAAGTATCATCTCTATATCTTTTCGCTCTGACATTGGAGGATTTCCTTGTACATCATAAATTTTTCTTGCTTCCGTAGTCTCTTTGGTTCGATTGAATACCTCTGTCTCACTAAGGCTAGGTTCCATCTTAAGTAGATTCTTCTTTGCTTCTTCCGATACTGCATATTCGCTTAACATTTCTAATATTTTCTGAAATTCTAATGTTTGTCTTGTATTCATTTTTATCCTCTTTCTAAGTCACGTTTTCTGTATCAACTGGATGGAAGGAATTTTTTTTATTTTAATCCATTCTATTATTTCTTCTTTCTATTATTTCTTCTTCCTTCTATTATTTCTTCATCTATTCTTTTTTTAATACCTTCCTCCATCTCACTTCTAGTTACCTTTTAAAGTACCCCAAGTTTATAATAACTTTTATACTTTGGACCGATTACATCTTACATATACTATCTCTCAATCCGTACAATACACGGCTTGTGATAGACAAGTTAGGTATGAGATCCATATACTACCTAGCACAAAATTCTCCCTATTACCACGGCAATTCATAACTCTATAAAAAAGCACAAAAAAAGCCGTGGTATCCTGTTTTTAAAGATACTCACGACTATAATCAAGCTTCCACAAAGAAAGGCTTTATACCATACGAAGCTATTGTTAACATAATTATAACAATTGTTTCGTATTATAAAAAAGCTTCTTAAAGAAACTGCTAGTTCAAACTATTTAGAAATAGTATAGGAATAAAAGACGTTTCCTACGGTATACCAAGTCTAAATGGCATTTAAGTAAAAACAGGTTTTGGGTACAAAAAAGAAAGCTGACTCACTTTACTTCAGCAAATTACTTTTCTGCATCTTAAATTTTCGTGCTAGTTAGCACAAACCTCACTTTTACTTAATACACGTAACAAAAACATCTTCCTCTCT
>JAEWHR010000119.1 GCA_023387655.1 Bacillota bacterium | reverse complement strand
CTAAATCCATAAAACTATCCACTAATGGTGGTCCAATATATTTGCATAAGGAATCCAAATTTTCTATATGAATATCAAAATATTTTAAGGCATATGCAATAGACTTTGTTATTCCAAGTTTTGGGTCTGTTAATGTTCCATCTAAATCAAATAAAATATATTCATAATTCATTTGTTTATCCTTCACTTTCTTCTCACTATTTATTAGAATTATTATACCATCTATTATTTTTTCTTCAATAGATATCATATTTACATAATGCTAGATATCATGTTTTCGTAATGCTAGCATAACCAGATATTAATAAGGAATACAATCATGATATAAAATTCCACCTACTAAGGCTTATCAAGTTGAGACTGCTTCATCTCTTATCCCTAAAGTTTTACTCTTTGAATCTTTGTGTTATAATAATAAAAATACGTTGGATAGAAAGTTTTGTGCCCCTTAATCTTTGACACAAACTTATATTCACTAAGAACATGTGAAGGAATGGAGATAAAAATGAGAACAATGGAATTTAAGATGGAACGAGAAGGTTTAGTAAAAGTTGGTGATCAAGTGGAAGTAATGGAAAGCAAACTTCCAATGAGCTATTATTACACCATCATCCCAGCTGTTGCCATGTCTGCAAACTATATCTTCTCAGAACGTTTAAAAAACCTTACCGGCACCGTAACTGACGTGCGTGGCAGTTCTGAAGGTTGGTATGTAACTGTAGAATTTGAAGAATAAATAAAGCATGAAATGATATAAGCATTCTCATTGATTAAAAAGAAGATAACAACTCGTTATATTCACAAGCCTTGTCTATTACTATTAAACTAACTAAAAGCAAACGTGCAGTACTTGCAAAAAACTAGAAGGTAACTATAATGTACCTTCTAGTTTTTGTTTCTCTTTTATTGTCTTCTATTGTTTATCTTATATTTTTTGCCTTTTATTTTTTGTCTTCTATTTTTTTGTCTTCTATTTTTTGTTTTCCACTTACGATAACTCAAACATGCCAGTATATAATTGATAATACTTACCCTTTTGAGCGATTAAATCGTTATGATCTCCTCGTTCAATAATCTCACCATTCTCTAGTACCATTATGGCATTTGAATTTCTTACTGTAGAAAGACGGTGCGCAATAACAAAAACTGTTCTTCCTTGCATTAGACTATCCATACCTTTTTCAATTAAGGCTTCTGTTCTTGTATCAATTGAGGATGTCGCTTCATCAAGAATTAATACAGGAGGATCTGCAACAGCTGCTCTTGCAATTGCAAGAAGCTGTCTTTGTCCTTGAGATAAATTCGCTCCATCCCCGGTAATCTCAGTATCATAGCCTTTTGGTAAATGCTTGATAAAGGAGTCTGCATTCGCAAGCTTTGCGGCTGCAATTACTTCTTCTTTGGTTGCATCCATCTTTCCATAACGGATATTATCCATAATTGTTCCGGTAAATAAATGAGTATCTTGCAATACCATTGCCATAGATCTACGTAAATCTGCCTTCTTAATCTTATTAATGTTGATTCCATCGTAACGAATCCTGCCATCAGGAACATCATAAAAACGGTTAATTAAGTTTGTAATAGTTGTTTTTCCTGCACCCGTAGAACCAACAAAGGCAATCTTCTGGCCAGGCTTCGCATAGAGACTGATATTCCGTAGAATTGTTTTATTTTCTTCATATCCAAAAACAACATCATCAAATTCAACAGCACCGCGCACTCTAGTATACGTAATCGTTCCATCTTTATGTGGATGTTTCCATGCCCATATTCCGGTACGTTCTTCTACTTCTGTTAAACTTCCATCTGGATTTTCTTTCGCGTTCACTAATGTTACATATCCATGATCCTCTTCCGGATTTTCATCAATAAGTTCAAAGATACGTTCTGCTCCTGCTAACGCAGTTAATACGGCATTAAACTGCTGTGATATCTGAGTAATTGGCTGTGTAAAGTTTCTTGTAAACTGTAAGAAAGAAATTACAGTACCAAGGGTTAAGATACCATTAATTGTAAGAATACTACCAACAATAGCAGTTACTGCGTACTGGATATGAGATAGGTTACCCATAATTGGCATTAACACGTTGGCATACGTATTTGCGCTTGTAGAAGCTTCACAAAGTGCTTCATTTAATTGCTTAAATTCTTCTTTTGCAACATCCTCATGACAAAATACTTTAACGACTTTTTGACCTTCCATCATTTCTTCGATATAGCCATTTACCTTACCGATGTTTTGCTGTTGCTTCATGAAGTACCTACTACTTCTTCCACCAATAAACTTAATTGCATTTAGGGAAATAAACAACATACAAATTACTACAATGGTTAACTGCCAACTATAGATTACCATCATGGTAAATACGCCCGTAACTGTTATGGCAGAGGATATTACATTACCAACACTGTTGCTTAGCATTTCACGGATGGCATCTGTATCGTTTGTATAACGGCTCATTAACTCTCCATGAGTATGCGTATCAAAGTATTTGATTGGAAGGGATTCCATTCTACGAAATAAATCGGTTCTAATTCGATAAAGTGCTTTTGTAGAGATCATTAACATCAAACGGCTATACATATAACTGGACAATGCACCAAGCAGATAGATACCAGCCATGAATAAAATTGTCTTTAAAAAGCCTGCCATTAATTCGCTATTATAGGAATGAAGCATTGGATCTAGGTACTGGTCAATGACTCTTTTTAACATTGAGGTACCGGTTACCTGCGCTCCTGCGCTTATTGCAATACCAAGGATAACTACAATAAGAAGCGGTTTATTTTCTGCGATATAGCCAAGAATTCGACCAAATGTTTTTGATATGTTCTTAGGTTTTGCTCCTGGTTTTTGTGATTTCATAGGACCTGCCATCTTATTTGTCTCCTTTCTGCTGAGATTCATATACTTCTTGATAAATCTGGTTCGTTTTCATTAACTCTTCATGAGTTCCAAAAGCATCTATTTTACCATCATCCATTACAATAATACGGTCTGCATCGCATACGGAAGTAATACGCTGTGCAATGATAATGGTCGTAGTTCCTTTGAGATTTTCTCGGAATGCTTTACGAATATTACTATCGGTTGCTGTATCAACTGCACTGGTAGAATCATCAAGAATTACAATTTTAGGTTTCTTAAGAAGAGCTCTTGCGATACAAAGACGTTGCTTCTGACCACCGGAAACATTAACTCCACCCTGACCTAAGTCTGTCTCATAACCATCTGGAAATGACATGATAAAGTCATGTGCACATGCTGCCTTGCAAGCTGCAACAATTTCTTCCTCTGTTGCATTCTCATCACCCCATAAGAGATTTTCTCTGATCGTTCCTGAGAATAAGACATTCTTTTGTAGTACCATCGCTACAGAATTACGTAAAGTAGTTAAATCATAATCCTTAACGTTATGTCCTCCAACCACTAATTCTCCGCTTAAGACATCATATAGTCTTGGTATTAATTGAACCAAGGACGTTTTTGAAGAACCAGTACCTCCGATAATACCAATCGTTTCCCCTGATTTGATGGATAGATTAATATGCTCTAAGGCTATTTTATCCGGATCTTTAGAATAACTAAAAGAAACATCACGAAACTCAATAGAACCATCTTCTACTGAAAGTGTACTCTCAGGTTCTAAGATGTCAATTTCCTCATCTAGTACTTCCACAATACGAGTTATGGATGCTCTTGAGATGATTGTCATGATAAAAATCATAGAAAGCATCATCAATGACATTAGAATTTGTGTTACATAACTGATAAAACTAGAGAGCTGTCCAATCGCAAAGGTACCTTCTACCACCATGTTGCCACCAAACCATAGCACTGCAACAATACAGCCATACATACATAATTGCATCAAAGGCATATTTAAGATAACTAACTTTTCTGCAAATACTTGTGCTCTTCTAACTTCGTCTGCACCTAATTCAAATTTTTTCTTTTCCTGATCTTCTCTTACAAAGGCTTTTACAACACGAATACCAATTAAGTTCTCTTGTACATTCGCATTCATCTTATCATATTTTGCAAGCATTGCCTCAAATCTAGGGTGTGCATTCTTAATAATAAAGAATAAAGCACAGCCTAAGATTGGAATAGCAACTAAGAATATCATTGCCAATTTTGTATTAATAGAAATTGCCATAACTGTTGCACCAATTAACATAATCGGAGCTCTCGCAGCCATTCGAATTAACATCATAAATGCATTTTGGGTATTCGTAACATCTGTTGTTAATCTAGTTACTAGAGATGCAGTTGAGAACTTATCAATATTAGAGAAAGAAAACTCTTGAATTTTATCAAATAAAGTTTTTCGAACATTTTTTGCAAATCCCATACCGGCTACTGCTGCCAGCCTTCCACCTAAAGCTCCAAACATAAGTGAGATTAATGCCATAAGAACCATCAAAAGTCCCATCTTAACGGTATAGGAGATTCCACCATCCCCTTGTATTCCCTTATCTATGATTTGAGCCATAACAAAAGGAATTGAAATCTCCATGATTACTTCACCAAACATTACAATAGGTGTTAGAATCGCATATTTTTTATACTTTCCAACACACGGTGCTAATTTTTTAATCATATTTTCCTCAATTCTAGCGCTACTGCGCCTTTACACTACCTTTTTTATTTATTTCCTCGAATTCTAGCTACTTAGGCAGAAATTTATCGATTTTAATTTTTCTTCATATTTTCTGCCACCTTTTTAAGCAAGCAACGTAATTCGTCCTTCTGTTCTTCATTCCAACCTTCGAGTATTTTTTCCTCTAGATGTTTTAAAGATTCCTTAATTCCTTGTTGTACCTCGTTACCTTTAGGGGTAATAACAATACTCTTCACCCGACCATCAGATTGACTATGAAAACGCTCTATAAATCCCTGCTTCTCTAAGTTTCCCATAACACTTGTGACAGTAGAGCTTCGTAGAAAAAATACCTTTTCAATATCTTTTTGTATAATTTCACAATCCTGATTATGATAAAGATAGGATAATACTTTCGCTTGCTTTGTAGTAATACCATACTGACTCAAAAGAAAATTATGATAGTTACCTATCAAATGTGACGTAAAATCAATTAATATAGCCACATTATCTCCTTTGGGCCGTCTTGGCTTATTCATGTCATCGCCCCTTTCAATTACCTCGAATTCTAGTAATATAGAATACTGCTTTTTATTTCTATTGTCAATAATTTTTTTGAAAAAAACGTTCACTTGATGCGAGAACATCTTGTGAACGTTTTGGTAAATATTTACATAAAAAGTATTGCCCTAACAAGCTTCTTGCTAGGGCAATTTCTATTCATAGTTAGTTTTACTTATACATTTTATTTTAACGTTTTCCCTTATCGTATGGAATACCTTCTGCCTTTGGTGCTCTTGATTTCTTTGAAGTAAAAGCCAAGACAACCATGGTTGCAATATAAGGTAACATCTTATAATAGGTCTGATTTATATTTAAGCTGTTTAAGAATGGTATCAATGGTATCGAGTATGCAACCGTACGTAAAAATGCAAAAAACAATGCTGCATAAAATATTTTTACCGGTTTCCACTGACCAAAAATCATTACGGCGAGGGCTAAGAAACCAAAACCAGCAGCTCCAGTATGTCCATTACAATTACCTGACATAATACCAACTGAATAAAAATATCCGCCAACTCCACCAAGCAAACCTGATAGAGCAACACCAGCATATCTCATATGATATACATTAATCCCAACAGAATCTGCTGCCTGTGGATGCTCACCACATGCACGTAATCGCAGCCCAAATCTAGTCTTATAAAATATGATTGTCACTACAATTAATATCATAATTCCAATGTAAACCGTCAGATATGTTTTCTGAAAAAATAACTCTCCTAAAATAGGGACATCTCCAAGAACAGGAACCTTTTGTATGTAGAATTTTACATTTGTTGTAATACCATCACTGTTAAAATTCATCTTAGAGAATAATAATACCATTGCTGGTACAATCATATTAAGCGCTGTACCAGTGATTGTTTGGTCTGCCTTCATACTTACCGCTGCAAAAGAAAGCAAAAAAGAAAAGATAACTCCTGCTAAAGCAGCAACTAGCATTGCAAGTAATAAGATTATCTGAGGATTTAATCCTGTTCCTTGAACGAAATAAGTAAAGAGACAACCAAAAAATGCACCGAATAACATTATGCCTTCTAGTCCAATATTAATTACACCACTCCGTTCGCTAAACATACCTCCGAGAGCTACCAATAAAAGAGGTGTTGCAACTGGAAGTGTATTTTGTATTAAATAAAATATAACATCCATCTTTACTTAACCTCCTTATCTATTGCCATATCATGTTTTTTTACTGCAAGCTTCTGATGTCTCTTCTCCTTCTTCCTCTTAAAAAATGCAACTACCATCTGGCTCATTAACATAGAAAAGGCTGAGAAATAGATAATTACAGCAATTACCATATCAATAATCTCAGGTTTATATCCATAAAGAGCAGTTAATGTACCACCACGTTGTATATGAGAGATAAAGATAGCAGAAAAAATAATCCCAATTGGACTAGAATTTCCAAGGAGTGCAACAGCAATACCATTAAATCCATTCGCTGCTATAATGTTGATTGGCTCGTATGTCATACTACTTCCTGCAATTGTAGCAGGAGCTAATATAGAAAAAGCTCCTCCAAGACCAGCAAGTGCACCCGCAATTACCATCGTAAGAACAATATTTTTCTTACCATTTATTCCTGCATAATCACTTGCATATTTGTTATATCCAGTAGCTTTTAATTCAAAACCAAAAACAGTTTTGTTTAAGACTAAAAATAAAATTATTGCTATCCCAATTGCTATGAAGATAGACACATTCACACTGCTTCCTTCTACCCCTAAAGATGGAATTTGTGCTGATCGAGGTAGATAATCAGTCCTTGCCATAATTGAAACATACAAATCAGAATTATTCATAATAAGCATATCTACAAGATACATACCAATGTAGTTAAACATTATAGATGTTATTACCTCATTTACATTTAAGAATGCTTTGAATAATCCTGGTATAATCCCCCATAACATACCTCCCACCATACCTGCTAATATACAGAGTATCCAGTGGACACTATCTGGTAAATCCCATGTTAATCCTACATAGAGCGAAAAAAACATCCCCATGGTATACTGACCAGATGCACCTATATTAAATAACCCCATTTTAAAAGCAAATCCAACTGCCAAACCAGTCATTAGGATTGGAGTCGCAAAGTAAAATACGTCGCCAATTCGTTTTAATCCACCCGTTAGCACCATTCGAAAACCATTCGCTGCGTTAGCTGGACTAGCAAATAGCATAATAAAATAACCGAAAATTAAACCTAGTACAATAGCAAGCAGAGCTGAAGTAAAGGAAGATAAGCTCTTATGTTTGATTAAATTACCTAGTTTTTTATTCATTGGAACCTAATTCCTCCTTCTTCTTTGATGCTACAGTATCTCGTTTGGCACCAGACATATAAAGACCAAGTTCCTGTGCTGTTGTCGCTTTAGGGTCAAGTTCACCAACAATTTCACCTTCATACATAACTAAGATACGATCACTAATATTCATTACTTCTTCCAGTTCTAAGGAAACCAATAAAACCGCCTTATTCGCATCTCTCCTTGCGATTAGTTGTTTATGTATATATTCAATAGCACCAACATCAAGTCCACGGGTCGGTTGAACAGCAACTAAGAGTTCATGTTGTTTGTCAATCTCACGAGCTATGATTGCTTTTTGCTGATTACCACCTGACATACTACGAACTATCGTAATTGGTCCCTGACCACTTCGCACATCATATTGTTTAATCAGCCTATCTGCATATTGACGAACTGCATGTTTCCGTATAAATCCTTTTTTCTGAAATGCTGGTTCCCAATAACGTTGTAATACCATATTTTCTTCTAGAGTATATTCAAGAACCAATCCATGTTTATGGCGATCCTCTGGAATATGACTCATTCCAGTTTTAGATTTTTTTCTAATATTTGCCTTCGTGATATCTTTTCCACATAATGTGACTTTCCCACCAGACATTTTTTCTAACCCAGTTAATGCTGATACAAACTCTGTTTGTCCATTTCCATCAATTCCAGCCAAGCAAAGAATTTCACCTGCATGTACATCAAAAGACACGTTCTTGACTGCATTATTCTTATGAATTTTCGATGGAACTGTTACATCACGTACGGATAGAATAACCTCACCAGGGGAAGCTTCTTCTTTCTCTACCGAAAAGTTAATATCGCGACCAACCATCATCCTTGACAACTCTTCTTTTGTGGTATCCTTAATATCTACTGTTTCAATATGTTTACCTTTACGCAAAACAGTGCACCGATCTGCTACCGCCATAATCTCATTCAATTTATGAGTGATAAATAAAATCGATTTTCCCTCTTTTGCAAAGCCTCGCATTATTTCCATAAGTTCATCGATTTCCTGTGGTGTCAATACCGCCGTAGGCTCGTCAAATATTAAAATCTCATTATCACGGTAGAGCATCTTTAAGATTTCTACACGTTGCTGCATTCCAACCGAAATACTTTCTACCAGTGCATCCGGGTTTACCTTAAGCCCGTATTGATTACACAAATCAAGTACTTTTTTTCTAGCTTTCTTCTTCTCTAAGAAGCCTAATGTATTAGGTTCTACACCTAAAATGATATTTTCTAGAACCGTAAAAATTTCAACCAACTTAAAGTGCTGATGAACCATACCAATACCAAATGCATTGGCGTCATTTGGGTTATTTATCTTAATGACTTGACCATTCTTTTTAATCTCGCCTTTTTCAGCCTGATATAAGCCGAATAACACACTCATAAGAGTTGATTTACCTGCACCATTTTCTCCTAGCAGTGCATGAATCTCTCCCTTTCTTAGACGGAGTGTGATATCATCATTTGCTACAATTCCAGGGAACTCCTTTGTGATATGGAGCATCTCAATAATATAGTCTTCCACAATAACCCTCTTTCCTATTGTTTATTGTCGGAGCAACTTAGCTCTCTATCCTTTACAATAAAGTATGTTTCGCAAAATTTTTCTTGTTGGGTACAATTTAAAGTACACTTCTTAAACTTTTAATTGTCAAGAATAAGGGGGAACGGCAACTGCCCTTCCCCCCAGTGTTTTTTTATTCCTAGTGAGGTACAAGATTTTAAGTTTTTTCTATGTTCCTCGATATAATAATTTTACTCATAGTTATTATCTAGTAGTAACTACTACTTTAGTTAGAGCTAATCCTTCTGTAAGCTCCTTTGCAGTCGCTATACCATTTGCATCTTCAATTGTAATCTCACGGATTGGATCAACAGTACCATCTACTAAAGTTTTAAATACTGCTTCGTAATCAGACTTATTAAAAGTACTGAAACGATCAAAGGCATCTGCCTTATCATCACCAATAACAACGGTCGGAAGACCAACTCCATCGTTGGCAGCATTAAAATATGTTGTCTTTCCACCATATGTATCCCAGCTATTTGTATTATAAATCGATTCAAGAACTGCAACTACAGATGCACCAAGGCCTTTTGTTGCGGAAGTCATAACGGTATCACTATCATATCTTTGATCAACGTCTACACCGATAACCTTTCCATTTGCTTCTGTTGCAGCTGACATTACACTCTTACCTACAGAACCACCACAAGCAAAGATTACTTGTGCGCCTTCTTGGTAGATAGCTTTTGCTGTACTCTTGTTTGTATCATTTTCTTCAAAGTTACCAGTATAATGATATGTAACGGAAACTGCTCCATCTGCAAGACCTAATTCTTTTGCAGCATTTTCAGCACCCTGTAAGAAACCATAACCAAAGGAACGTACTGCAGGAACTGCCATGCCACCCATGAAACCTAGTTTTGTCATACCATCTTTTACTGCTGCATAACCTGCAAGATATCCGGTCTCTTCTTCTGCGTATAATACACTTGCAACGTTTGACTTAGTTTCAAAAGTTTCATAATCTGCAGTATGAGGAGTTCCATCAAGTAAAATAAATTTTACATTTGGATACTTTGTCTGCGCTTCATATACTGCTACTTCGAATAAGTAACCAGGAGTAACAATAACCTTAGCTCCACCAGCTACCGCTAAATCAATGGATGCAAGATAACCTTCATTATCTGCTTTTTCTGGTTTGTAATACATGTGTGAATATTTGTCTCCTGCAAATTTCACAACGCCTTCCCAAGAACCTTGGTTAAAGGACTTATCATCAATATTACCCTTGTCTGTAATCAGAGCAATTTCATATCCATTGCCTTTATCATTTCCTGATCCAGTACCAGTTTGAGTGTCTTTCTTACCACAGCCTGCTAATAGGGAACAGGTCATAACAAGTACTAAAGCTGCTGATAAAATCTTTCTCATAAATGTTTTCCTCCCAAATATAATTTGACGAAAATCTCGTCATCTTTATTATA
>JAEWHR010000096.1 GCA_023387655.1 Bacillota bacterium | reverse complement strand
ATTCGGTCTTTTAAAACTTCCTCCAAAACTTCAGAAACGGTAACATCCTTACCGATTATTTTATCTTTCCCCTGAACCATCATTGTCTGAATCTCAAATTCCTGAGATTCCGGATTACAGCACCATCGACATCGAAACTTACAGCCTTTTAGAAATACAATGGTACGAATTCCATTTCCATCATGAATGGAATATCGTTGAATATCAAATATTCTACCTTTCACATTTAAGTCATCCATCTTAACTCCATTCTGTAGCAATCCTGCAAATTTGGGAACAGCACAAATTCGTAGTTATTTCTAAAACCCTTGTGTTGTTCGGTTAATAATATCGTCCTGCAAAGAACGGGATAGTGTAGTGAATAGGGCACTGTATCCGGCAACACGTACCACCAGATGTTTATAGTTTTCCGGATGCCTTTGTGCATCTAGTAAAGTTTCTCTGCTTACCACATTAAACTGTACATGCATCCCTTTTTGATCAAAGAACGCTCGAATTAATGCCACGAACTTTTCTAATCCACCACGCCCCTGTAATGCAGATGGGTGAAATTTCTGATTATATAAAGTTCCATTGGTTGCATCCATATGATCAAGACGTGCTACAGAATTAGCTGCTGCAGTAGGGCCTTTCACATCGCGTCCCGGTGCTGGGCCAACACCATCTGCAATTGGGGTATGAGCAAGTCTTCCATCTGGAGTAGCTCCTGTTTGTTGCCCAAGGGGTACATTTGCAGAAACCGGATATAACCCAGCTTGGAATACACCGCCTCTAGGATTTTTATATTTTTGTAATGGCTTTGTATAGGTATAAGCAATCTCTCTTGCAAATTCATCAATCTCAGAGATATCATTTCCATACTTCGGAAGCTCCTCTATCATCTCAAGGATTTCTTGATAACGAAATTGATTATAAGAACTTCCCGACATGTTTGTTGGTGACGGATTTTCCGAGTTTTTGTTCTTTGTCTCAAGGACTGTTTTTAATATCTGTTCTATTTCCTTTTCGGAAGGTTTCACTCCACGTTCTCTTAAGTTTCTTACAATCTCTACTGTAATTTGCTCAGCTAATTCAGTATCGATAGAAGGGTTTGAATTTGTATTCACAGAAGCATTATTCGTTGGTATACCAAAATTATGTAGAAGTGCTTCTTTCACTTCGGTAATTCCCACTTTACCTTCTTCGTATACAAGTTTCTTAATTGCATAAAGAGAATCTGTCATATTAGCGATACCAAACCCTTGTGGTCCGGTAAAATTATATTTTGCACCGCCCTCCTGAACACATAAACCGCGCCCAATACAATCTTCCACCATAGAGGATTCAAAAGGTAACGGGCAAAGCTTAGCATGAGCCATATCAATCGCATTATCCGCATTAACAAGTAAAGAAATAAAGTATTCCATCTGTTTTTTATATGCATCATAAAAAGCTTCAAACGTAGTAAAATTCTCAACAGATCCTGTTGGAACACCAACTAATTTTCCATCCTCATATCCACCGCTAAATACCATCTCTAATGGACGGCACATATTAAAGAACGCCGCATCATGCCATCCATCGGTTTTGCCAGGTACTTGAGGTTCCACACAACCGATAATGTTATAGTTTCTTGCTTCTTCAATCGTTGCACCTTTACTCATCATCGCTGGGATAATTACCTCATCGTTATAATAAGCAGGCAATCCGATTCCCGTTCTTGTAACTTCAGCAGCTTTAATTAATAAATCATGAGGAGAACCATTCCATACTCTAATACTAAGGGAAGGTTGTGGAAGCATGGTGTGAATCACAGCTTCTAATACCATGAAACTAAGTTCATTCGTAGCATCCCTTCCATTGCTATCCTGTCCACCAACAATCATATTCTGGAACATTCCATATCCTGCAAAACCTTCCGCTGAAGCGGCATCACGGCATTTGTTTATATCATTTAATTTAACAAAGATACAGTCGATGATTTCTTGTGCTTGTTCCCCAGTGATTCTACCTGCTTCACGATCTGCTTTATAATATGGGTACAAATATTGATCAAACCTTCCCGGTGAAATGGAATGTCCGCTTGATTCAATCTGTAATAATAGTTGAACAAACCAAAACGCCTGACACGCCTCATAAAATGTTGTCGCGCCTTTTGCAGGAACTCTCTCACAATTACTTGCAATCATTAAAAGTTCTTGTCTTCTCTTCTCATCCTGACAAGTAAGTGCAAGTCTTTTTGCTTCTGCTGCATAACGCTTTGCATACAGTATTGCCGCATCACAACTTCTGATTACTGCATGATAGAAATCAAGGCGTCTTGCATAATCTGCATCTCCTAATTGCAAATCTTTTTTCCTACTTAACACTTCTTCTTTAATTCCTTCATAACCAATTGCAATTACCTTATCATACTGCACCGTGATATGCCCAACACCATTGTAAAAATAGTTCCCCGGTGTAAACACATTGTGCTCCATCGCAAGTTTTGTTTCCGGAGCCATATAATAATCTGCTAATTCACTTGTTGTTTTTCCCTTCCAATAGCTATGTACTTTCCTTAACTCATTCTTTGCTTCCTCAGATATATAGAAAGGATCTGCTGATCTAGTTGCTACCGTATCAAGTTCTGCAATTAACCAATCAAAAGAGAACTCAGGGAAGGTCTGGCATCCTCTTTCTGCAATCGTAGCACTTCCTACAATTAATTCATTCTCTCGAATTACAATCGGAAGATTCCTCGTTATATGTTCAAAAGCTTTGGAGCGTCTGCTTATGATAGGCTCTCCTTCCGTCTCCTGATACGATTCCGTAATTAAAACTGCTCGTTTTGATTCTATTTCTGGCATTTTCTCGTACAACGCATCAATAAGTTTTTGTATACGAGGTGATTTCTCATATCCTTTTTTGGTTTCAGCCATCATTTCAACCTCCCGACTTGTGGTTTTGTGTTATTTTACCGCAATTATATCATTATAGTAATTATAAGTCAATATAATACCACATATATGATGTTTGTTTATGTTGGTTTTTATTTTCACATCGACAAAGGTTTGACATCTGTATTTTTTAATTAATAGAGCGCAATTTCCTCGTATAAACTAAAAATATCTCCAACCACAAAAATGGTTGGAGATACAGAAATTTTTTAATACAATTATTATTTCACAAGTACAGTTTCTAAAAATTACACGAAACTACTGCAATGCCTTTATACAGCAAAACGAATCACATTCCAGGAATATGGCTTTAAGGAAGCTACAGCAGTATTTCCATCAATGCTTGTAACTCCAGTTGCACTTGGAATTACATTCTTAGGATTCGATGCTGTATTAATAGCCTTTAAATCAGAATGGGTCATCTCCGTATGCTCTACTAATTTAGCATTTTCAAACTCAGTTAAATCGATTGAAAAATCAATGGTCTGATCTGCTGAACGATTTACAGCAAACACTACAACTTCATTCTTCTCTTCGTTATGTACTGCAATAGTTTCAACATATGGAACTTTATCACTGATTTTATTCTTATAAGTATCACACTCTAAGATTGGTTTTAAGGCAGTACCCCTACCATAGTTAGATACATGCATGAACGGATAGAAGATAGTTTGAGCCCAAGCAGCTCCACCATTCTCTGTCATAATTGGTGCAATAACATTCACTAACTGAGCAAGGCATGCCATCTTTACACGGTCACAATTTTTCACCAATGCAATCAACAAACAACCAACTACCAATGCATCTTCAAAGGTATAGATATCTTCTAGTAAACTTGGTGCTACACCCCAAGGTTCTACTTTCTTATCCTGCTCTTGGCTATGGAACCAAACATTCCACTCATCAAAAGATAGATTAATCGTCTTCTTTGAATGTTTTTTTGCCTTCACAGAATCACAAATCGCTACTACCGATTTGATAAAGGTTTCCATCTCCAATGATCTAGCAAGGAAAACTCCTGGATCATTATCGTAATTCTGATAATAGTGGTGTAACGAGATATAATCAACATAATCATAAGTATGTTCTAATACAATACGTTCCCAATCCCCAAACGTTGGCATATTTAAACCAGAGCTACCACAAGCTACTAACTCAATGCTTGGATCAACCCACTTCATAACTTTTGCTGTTTCACAAGCAATTCTACCGTATTCCTCTGCCGTCTTTGCACAAGTTTGCCATGGTCCATCCATCTCATTACCTAAGCACCAAACTTTAATATCAAATGGTTTTTCAAAACCATTCTTTTTTCTTAAATCACTATAATAAGTGCCACCAGGGAAGTTACAATACTCAAGTAAATCTTGTGCCTCTTGTGGTCCCCTTGTTCCTAGGTTGACAGCCATCATAACATCGGTATTTGCACGTTTTGCCCATTCTTGAAACTCATCAACACCGACTTCATTGGTCTCGATGCTTTTCCAAGCGAGATCAAGACGTCTTGGTCTCTTTGCCTTATCCCCTATTCCATCCTCCCAACGGTAACCTGATACAAAATTACCACCTGGATAACGTACGATCGGGATGTTTAATTCTTTAATCAATTCCATGACATCCTGACGAAATCCCATGTCATCTGAAGTTTCATGATCCGGCTCATAAATTCCACCATAAACTGCTCTTCCTAAATGTTCAATGAAAGAGCCATATAATCTTTTGTCTATGGTTCCTATTTTGCTAATCTTTGATAGAGTAAGCTTTGCTTTCATTGTTTTCCTCCTTATGCGCTTCTTCTTATATTCTTGTGTTTTACTACAAGTCTTTCGTTATAAAACTTTATGAATTTGATGCCTTATACAGGAGTTAGTCTTGTGATATACAAGAATCCGTCTTGTGATAATCTCTTGACCAGATACTGATTGTGTAGTACTCTAATTCTTAGAAACTGTGTTATCTAATTTTAATAGATATAAGAGTTAGGCAATCATTCATCCCACTAATACATATATCACAGCATTGGATGATTTCCAATGTAAAAAAGTATTGTATCATTGTCTTTTTCTACTGTATTTGCTTCATTGTCTTTTTTGTTTATTTATATTGATGTCTTTTTCAACTTTATTTGTATTATTGTCAGTTTGAAATTAAGAAGAGCTTTTTCCTCTTCTTGTCTGTATATCATATTCCAGGTGTGTTATGATTTATATTTCATAATAAACCACGTTTTTCATGTGCAAGGGCTGAATAGGAGGATACTATGATTCATTTAAGTCTCTGTGGTTATAATACACACAACGCAAATTATGATGTTATTGATCGACCAAATGGTTCTGGAGATTATTTGTTTTTATACTTCATTGCTCCTATGAAAGTCACCTTAAATCATCACACTACGTTAACCAAACCAAACGCATGTATTCTATACTCACCAAACGCAAGTCAATATTATGGAAATGTAGAAATCTTCTATAACAGCTTTCTGCATTTTGAAGTAGAAGAGGAATATTTATCCCAATTTCATATACCAACCAATACTATTTTCTATCCAAAACATTACACCGCAATTAATCAATACATACAACAGATTTTAAATCAAAGTATAACAAAAGAACCCCTCTATGAATTGGCCATCCATTCTCTCATTACCGAGTTACTCATTACAGTAAGCCGAGATATCAATGTTCCTCATCACAAAGGGGTTACCTCTGAACATATATTAGACGTTATGAAAAGCGTTCGTATTCAAATACTAACAGACTATTCTAAAAACTGGACACTTCCAGAAATGGCAAACTTAGCAAACTTAAGTGTCAGTCGTTTTCATTACTATTATAAATATTATTTTCATACCTCACCTAAAGCTGATTTGCTAGAGACAAGGCTAAATCAAGTTCAGTTCTTATTAACCGACCAGACTATCTCCATTAAAGAAGCTGCAAGATTAACTGGATTTGAAGATATGCCTCATTTTACCAGGCTTTTTAGCTCAAAGACTGGTATGACTCCAACCAAATACCGACTAGAGTTCCTTGGCATCGAGGGAGTCCATAAAGCGTAAAAATGCTTGTTTTTAGCATGTTTTGCAGTGGACTCTTTCTCTTCGTTTCCTTATTCCTCAAATCCATTCGGATGATTCTTATGCCAGTTCCATGCACTCTCAATAATCTCTTCTATCTCTGCATGCTGTGGTTTCCATCCAAGCACAGTTTTTGCCTTCTCACTGGATGCTACTAAGGTTGCAGGATCACCTGCTCTTCGATCCGCTAAGACTACAGGAATTTCTTCTCCAGTTACTTTTCTGGCTGCCTCGATTACTTCCAATACGGTGTGTCCCATGCCATTTCCTAGATTAAAGATATTACTTTCGCCACCAGCCATCAAATATTTCACCGCCAAGATGTGCGCCCTCGCTAAGTCAATTACATGAATATAGTCACGGACACAGGAACCATCTTTTGTTTCATAATCTGTACCAAAAACACTGATTGCATCTCTCTTATGATTAGCAACCTGTAAAATAATTGGAATTAAGTGAGTTTCTGGATTGTGTGCTTCTCCAATTTGTCCAGACTGGATGGCACCGCAAGCATTAAAGTAACGAAGAGACACATAGCGAAGATTATGAGCTAGTGAAGTCCATTTGAACATCTTTTCCATGGATAACTTAGTTTCTCCGTAAGTATTGGTTGGCTCAGTGCGATCTGTCTCAACAATTGGTACACGTTCTGGTTCTCCGTAGGTTGCAGCAGTAGAGGAAAATACCACTTTATCAATCCCGTGTGCTACGAGTGCCTCTAATAAGACCTTTGTTCCACATAAGTTATTATCGTAATATTTTAATGGGTTTACCATGCTCTCTCCAACTAAGGAGTTGGCAGCAAAATGAATCACCGCATCAATATCTTTTTCCTTCTCCAATACAGAATCTAAAAAACCACGATCGCGTATATCCCCCTGGTAAAATGTTGCATTTGGATGTACAGCCTCTCTATGTCCTGTCTCAAGATTGTCAATTATTACAACTTTCTCATTCGCAGCAATCAATTCGTAAACCGTATGAGAACCAATGTATCCTGCTCCACCAAGTACTAAAATCTTCATAATATTACCTCCTTTTATAAAAAAGACCTATCATTTTCCCACTATTTTGTATTGTGTAGTGCCATTTTAACTTATAAGATATTTCTACTAGACTTTTCTCCATTGTTTCTACTATAAATTAAATTCCTAGTTTTTATACTACTAATATCATATCCTATCTTAATAAGATTTCAATATGAAAAAGTATTCTCTTTATGTAAGAATGTTGCATATTGTCCTGGTAGTGATATAATAATTAGATATACATAGGTAAAAAAGAACAGAGTTATCACATATTAATATAAATAGAAGTTTGTTCTTAACTATCAAGAATTTATATTATGTATTTCTATTCCTACTTGTTATGAAAGAAATGCAACTAGCTCCTACAAGTAACAGACATCTTTCATTATATCACATAGCGAATTTTTTTTGTAAGATATTTCACCATGATCCACAAAGTTAGACAATAGAAAACAAACATTTTTCAATTCAGTTTCACTAAGTTGCTTAGGTTAATAGAAAATGCTCTTGAGCTAGAATAGAGGTAAAGATGAATCAGACTTTTAAGAATTCTTATAAAGTAAAAGAGAAAGAAATGGTTTCGTTGTCTGTTTATAATGTTGGTTATCAGCGCTGCGAACCTAGCTATCAATGGGGGCCTGGAGTTCGTGACCATTATTTAATCCATTACATAGTTTCAGGGAAAGGTTATTATGAAACAAATCATAAAACCTTTCCCTTAAAATCAGGTGATGTATTTTTAATTTATCCGGATACTCAGGTAACCTATTATGCCGATGCTATCGACCCTTGGGAGTATTATTGGGTTGGTTTTTCTGGAAGTGATGCTGGACTAATCTTAGAGTCCACTGATTTTACAACCGAATCCCCAATGATTACTTCTTGTACCTTTGGTGAAAAAGTAAAAGAGCAGCTTTATCACATTTATGAAGCTCGTGGAAATGAATTTTCCAACGCAGTTGCTATGGCAGGCCAACTCTATATCACCTTAAGCCTTTTCCTTACTGGTGCATCAAATCATAATAAAAAACGTCATCAAAATCTTGATTATGTAAAAAAAGGTATCACTTATATGGAGTCACATTTTTCCTATCCAATTACAATTGATGATGTTGCCTCCTATGTTGGTATCAGCAGAAGCCATCTTTTTCGAGAGTTTAAAACTTACTTGGGAAAGTCCCCGAAAGAATATCTTTCAGAATATCGTATTAAATACTCCTGTACGCTCCTAAAGAATACTGATTTACCTATTGGCGTAATTGCAACATCAGTAGGTTATGATAATGGATTATATTACTCTAAAGTATTTCAGGCTTTAAAAGGTATGCCACCAAGTAAATATAGAATTTCTCATAGCTTATAGCTTAAGTACCGAACAAAACACATACTATCCTTTTACCGCACCGGATGCCATACCGTTGACCATGAATCTCACAAGGAAGAAATATAATATTACAATTGGTACCGCAATGAAGATGGACCCCGCTGCAAATCTAGCAAATTCAGTTTCTCCTAAACTCATCAATCCTTCTGCTACCGTGTACATATTTTTTTCTTTTAATAAAAGCTTTGGTAAGATAAAATCACTCCAAGGCCATGTAAAAGATGTAAGCGCTGTATAAACAATAATTGGCATAGAAAGTGGCAAGTTTATTTTTCGAAAAACAGTAAAATTATTTGCCCCATCGATTCTAGCTGCTTCATCGATAGAAGTAGGTATTGTATCAAAGAATCCTTTTTGCGTTAGATATCCCATCGGCGCTCCTGCGCTATAGATAAGGATAAGTCCCCAATGATTATTAATCAGGTTAAACTGTGTCATTAAAAGATAAACTGCAATCATTCCCATAAAAGAAGGAAACATACCAAGCACTAACGTCGTCTTCATGATTGGCTTTCTAGCTTTAAACTGAAATCGTGACATCGTATATGCTGTTAAAATTACTAAAAAGGTACTTAAGATACAACTAAAGGAGGCAATGAAGAGGGTATTAAAAAACCATCTTGGATAATTATATAGTGAGGTATCTGTAAATAACATACGAAAACTATCAAGGCTATACTCCGTTGGAAAAAATCCATCAAAGGAGTAAATGGTTCCTGATTTTGAAAAGGAAGCAAGGATTAACCACAGACAAGGGAAGAAAAATACTAAAGCAACTAGTATCAAAATAATATAAGTAACTATGGTATCCAAGGACTTTATAAAACTTCGTTTCTTTCTCATTGAAAGGTATCCTCCTCTCGATAGGAATGTGACCTTACATAAATTAATAGTGAAAATACTGATGTCAGCAGGAAAATAACCAAACTAATCGCTGCACCGATATTATAATAATTATTATCAATAGATAGATTGTATAGCCAATTAATCAATAAGTCCGTATCACTCGCTAAGAAATAACCATCTAGATACAATCCACCACGTAGGAAATAGAAGATACCAAAGTTATTAAAGTTCCCCATAAACTGACCAATTAATACTGGTGTTGTTGAAAATAAAACAAATGGAAAAGTAATCTTTATAAATCGTTTCCAAGGTCCTGCTCCATCAATTTTCGCCGCCTCTGATAGCGTTTCATCTATATTCGATAATATCCCTGTAGCAAGTAACATCGTTGTAGGTATACTAATCCATGCATTCACTCCAAAACCAATGATTCTTGCTATCCATTTTGCATCCAAATCTAAAAAACCAATTGCTTTATATCCAGCATCCGTAATCATTTGATTAATCGGTCCTCCATAAGAGAACATAAATTTAAATGCAAGTAAGGTAATAAATCCAGGTATTGCATAAGCTAGCACCGGAAATGCCCTCCAAAATGCTTTACCCTTAACACATTTTTTATTTAATAATAATGCTAAGAAAAGTCCGCCAAAATAATTAATACTGGTAGACACTACCGCCCATAATAAATTCCATAGTAGGATACGAAAGAACGTCGGCGCAAACTGAGATAGTGTTATAAGTTTTTTTAAGTTCTGAAAGCCTACCCAGTCTACAAGCTCCGGCGGTATCACATTTCCACCATAATTCGTAAAGGCAATAAAAATCATAAATACTATCGGTACAATGTTAAATATACACACACCGAGAATCGGAAAGAATAATACACTCAGATAGAATTTTTTGTCCAGTAATTGAGAAATCTCCTCTGAAAACGTAAGAGGTTTTTTCCCTTGCTTTACTAAAAGAGTAGTATTCTTCACATCTTTGATATTATGAATATAACAGCATAAAAACAGCAAGATTAATATAAAAGCTAAGATCCCCATGATAAGAAGAAGGATTGAGTTATCCCCCTCTATTCCTAACCAAGTATCCGCTTTTTGAGTTCCTAACGTAAAGAACCCTTTCATCCCATCGATACCAAAGAATATAAAGTATAGCAAAAAACCTATAAATAATAGAAAATATAATAACCCTTTTATGTACTGTCGATAGAGTAACTGCCCAAGCCCCATAATGAAAGCTGAAGCAATTATGTAGCCTTTATTCTTATCTTTTTTATCTATCTTTTCTTTTTTATCTGTCTTAGCATTTCCATCTATCCTATAATATTCATCTACCTTATCATTTTTATCTGTCTCATTATTTTTATCTAACTTTTCCTTTTTATCTATCTTATCATTTTCATCGTCTTTATTATTACTTCTTCTCCCTACACCCTTTTCACTTTTATCCTTCTTCTCCATCATTGCATTACGCCTCCCATGTCGTGCAAACAAATATTCTTTCCTTTTCGCACATTCGCATTTCTGTATCAGCTAAAGTTAAAATATCTTAATGCATTAATGCTATAAGCATCTAGGCTTATGACACGAACCTTAGTCTTTCGTCGTTAAAGTAAAGATAGCATCATAGATTTGTTTGCTCACAGTATTTAGGCCAGCTTGATTAGATTCCTTCGATGTATATTTCTGTTCACCCTCTTTTCGAAAGGCATCTTTCGCTAAATCAGAGAAAAAGGTGTTCATTGGATCCCATATCTGTGCAACCTCTTGAATTGATGGCATGATGACAACATTACCACTTGCAAGCTTCTCATATAGAATAGCAGATAGCCCACCTGCTGCTGTTGCTGCATCGTTCCTAGCAGGAGCGATTCCTAGATATTC
>JAEWHR010000074.1 GCA_023387655.1 Bacillota bacterium | reverse complement strand
CAAACGATTCCGTTTTTACCGAAAGAGTTTAAATATGAAGTTATTCCGTCGGTTAGCAAACAGTTTCAAGTAGTAAAGGGACTTTTGAATCGTTCGGATGTTGATAAAATATATGTTTGTACTGACTCCGGACGAGAGGGAGAATATATCTATCGTTTGGTGGATCAGATGGCAAAGGTACCGCATACGAAGGAAAAACGAAGAGTCTGGATAGACTCCCAAACAGAGGAAGAAATCTTACGAGGAATTCGTGAAGCAAAACCGCTATCTGCTTACGATAACCTATCCGCATCCGCGTATCTAAGAGCACAGGAAGATTATCTAATGGGAATCAACTTTTCTCGTGTGTTATCACTAAAATATGGGTATACCGTAAATAATTTTCTTAAGAACGAAAAACATTCCGCAATAGCGGTAGGGCGTGTCATGACTTGTGTACTTGGAATGGTAGTTCGAAGAGAGAGGGAAATTCGTGAATTTGTAAAAACTCCATTTTACCGAGTTATGATGACAGTAGAGGCTTCAGACAAGACTTTCGATGGTGAATTTAGGGCCGTGGAAGGATCGAAGTATTATCTATCTCCTTTACTTTATAAAGAAAATGGATTTCGTGAGAAACCAGAAGCTGAAAAGTTAATTACAATGCTAACAGGCTATGAACCGGAATATGAAACAAGAGTTGAGAATAATAATAAAAATAGTTACCTTGCAAAATTAAAACAGGACGAAGAGACAAAGCGTTTAGAAGCGGAAATTATTAATATGGAGAAAAAGAAAGAAAACAAGAATCCACCGCTTCTTTTTAATCTTGCAGAACTTCAAAATGAATGTTCTAAACTATTTAAGATTAGTCCAGATGAAACATTAAAATATACTCAAGAGCTCTATGAAAAGAAGCTTGTAACTTACCCAAGAACGGATGCCAGAGTATTATCTACAGCAGTAGCAAAAGAAATCTATAAAAATATCAAAGGTTTAACAGCACTTTCTCAATTTCAACCATTTGCAGAAGAAGTATTAGCACTAGGTACGTATAAGAATATAGCTAAGACTCGATATGTGAATGATAAGCAGATTACAGATCACTATGCTATTATTCCAACTGGACAGGGTTTTGGAGCATTGTCTTCGCTCTCTCCGACTGCTAAGAGGATATATGTGTCTATTGTAAAACGTTTCTTAAGTATCTTTTATCCACCAGCAGTATATCAAAAGATAGCAATAACTACAAAGATAGACACAGAAAGCTTTTTTTCAAGTTTCCGTGTGCTAATAGAGGAAGGTTATCTAAAGGTTGCAGGCTATCAAGGGAATTCAAACAATACAAAACAGGAAGCGGAAACAAACAATAAAGCATCTACAAAGACAGAAGCAGAAGGGAAAGAAAAATCTTCAGAAGAAGAATTAGAAGAAGAGAAAGATTATGATGCCACGTTCTTTGAAGTAATGAAAAGTTTGAAAAAAGGAATGAAATTACCAGTCCGATATTTTACAATTAGAGAAGGAGAAACAGCGCCTCCTAAACGCTATAACTCTGGTTCTTTAATTCTTGCAATGGAAAATGCAGGACAGTTAATTGAGGACGAAGAGCTTCGTGCTCAAATAAAAGGAAGTGGTATTGGAACAAGTGCAACAAGAGCCGAGATTTTAAACAAACTTGTTAAGATAAATTATCTCTCTTTGAATAAAAAAACTCAGATTATGACTCCTTCTTTAATGGGAGAATTGATTTATGATGTTGTGAATGCTTCCATCCGATCTTTACTCAATGCAGATCTAACTGCAAGTTGGGAGAAGGGTCTAACGATGGTAGCTGACGGTACAATTACGAAAGAGGAGTATATTGCAAAGCTGGAGGGTTTTGTAAGCCGCATGACAGAAGGCGTAAAGGGAATTAATAATGCAAATCTATTAATACCGTACTTTGAGCAAGTCGCGCAAAATTATAAAAAGTAAATATTAGAACTATATTAAGTGTTTCTAAAGATGTAAAATAGTGTGAGAACTACGTAAAATAGCGTAAGAATTGGAGGCTGTATGATTGAGTTAGAGGTACAAAGTTTATTTGATTTATCACAGACAATTGCTATGGATTTATTTCATGGTGTAATCTACCCATGGGAGGTTTTACCTAACATTGGGTCTTTTATTATAAAACTTGGTGAATCCTTACCAAGCGAGGAGTATGACAGAGTTGCAGAGAATATATGGATAGCGAAATCAGCTACAGTAGCACGTACCGCAGATATTCATGGACCTTGTATTATTGATAAAAACGCAGAAATTCGTCACTGTGCATATCTTCGTGGGAATATTATTGTTGGTGAGGGAGCAGTCGTTGGAAATTCTACAGAGCTTAAGAATGTTGTGCTATTTAATAAAGTTCAAGTACCTCATTATAACTATGTTGGTGATTCTGTCCTAGGATACAAATCACATATGGGAGCTGGGGCAATCACTTCCAATGTAAAATCCGATAAGACATTAGTTACAGTGCGCTTTCAGAATGAAAAATATCCAACTGGGTTAAAGAAGCTGGGAGCTATTCTAGGAGATATGGTGGAGGTTGGCTGTGGTAGTGTCCTAAACCCTGGCACCGTCATTGGTAAAGAGACAAATGTATATCCCCTATCTTCTGTACGAGGATATATACCAGAACACAGTATATACAAGAAAGCTGGAGAGATTGCGAAAAAACAGGATGAGATTGAATAAAGATAGTTATAAACTGCATGTGTTTTGGGATTACTTTATATAGATTTTATGTTTTTTTGTATTTCTTGATACAAATTTAGTTGCACAGGAAACGTGTGCAGAAATGGAGGATATAGTCATGCAGGAATTTTATGATATGATTGAGGAAAAAATAAAAGCTACTGGTTATACTGGGAAAATTGATGGCTATGAGATATACAATGAGATCTGTGATGAAATCGAAGAAAAAGAACCAGGAACTTATATTTTCATGTCTAAGAAAACAGAGGATTGCTTTTATGAATATAAAGTCGATGTAATGGAAGAAGAATTTAACTTATCCTATGTTGATATTCATGTAAAAGATAAGGTATACCATGCTGATTTTGATGCATAAACAGATAACATTTAATAAAATATATTATTT
>JAEWHR010000059.1 GCA_023387655.1 Bacillota bacterium | reverse complement strand
GACTGTGTTGCTATCTCTACTTCATCTTCGTAATATTCTGCAACCTTATCTAACATTCCCTCGATATTACCGGTTTCTTCTCCAATGCGAAGCATCTGTGAGACCATTGGGGGAAATAAGCCACTTGTTGCAATGGGAGTTGATAGAGAAACTCCTCTCTCTGCCTCCTCTTTGGTTTTTTCCAGTGCCCTTTGAAATAGCACATTGGTCATGGAACGTGACGTAATGTCTAATGCCTGTGTTACTGAGATACCAGAACCAATTAATGTACTTAAGGTACGTGCAAAGTTTGCGCTGGCGCTCTTTACATGCAATCGGCCAAGAATAGGTATCTTTAACTTTAGTTTTCCAAAGAATAGTTTTCCTTCCTCCAAAGTATGAACTGCTCTTACTCCGACAACAAAAAAAAGTATAATAAGAGCTATGAGATACCAGCGAAAACGAATGATGTCACTAATTCGCATAACGAACTTTGTGATCAATGGAAGTTCACTTCCCATCTCCGTAAACATCTTTGCAAATTGCGGTACAACAACCACAGACATTATAATTAATACTGCGGTTGCCACAAGCAATAGCATAACTGGGTATATCATAGCTTTTTTCATAAGTGCTTTTAATTTCGCTGTTTTTTCAAATTGTAAAGCCATTCTTCCAAAGGCTTTGTCTAGGCTACCGGTAACTTCACCCGCCTCCATCATATTGACTAATAACGTTGGAAAAATTTTTGGTGACTTTCTCATAGCATCTGCCAAAGTTTCACCTCGTTCTACACACTGCTTTGTTTCCTTTATGGCACGTTGAAACACCTTATTCTCTGTCTGTGCCGATAACATGTCCAAAGCATTCACTACCGTAACACCTGCATTTAGAATACTTTGAAACTGCCTGCAAAAGACCGACAATTCCCTTACCTTTACTGGGCTTCCAACTGCGATATTAATGTCTTTATTCAGAAGGTTTAACTCAGTTACAGTAATTGGAATGAGTCCTTCCCCCCTTAGGGATACTCTAACTTTGGTCACATCACTAGCTTCCATCTTACCTTTTCTTTCTTTTCCCTCTTTTGTAATAGCTATATAAGAAAATTCTGCCATTCCTATCCTCCTTAGTATAAAAAAATATCAACACCAATTATAATAGAATGTATCTTCTAAAACAATTTTCTCTCTAAGGATCTCGGGTCCAAGGCAAAACGTATCGCATCTTCTGCATCAATCTTCCTTCGAAGATAAAGATCATATATTGCATCATCCATCGTTTGCATACCATACTTCCTGTTTGTTTGAATCATAGATTCAATTTGATGTGTTTTTGATTCACGAATTAAATTCTTAATAGAAGAGTTGGCATGGAGTACCTCAAAAGCGGCAACCCGTTCTGTCTGTTCTTGATTCGGTATTAATTGTTGGGATATTACAGACTCAAGTACCGAAGCAAGTTGAATTCGTATCTGTTGTTGTTGATGCGGTGGAAATACATCGATAATTCGATCAATGGTATTTGCTGCACCTGTCGTATGTAGTGTGGAAAATACAAGATGTCCTGTTTCCGCTGCGGTTATGGCGATTGAGATTGTGTCTAAATCTCTCATCTCACCGACTAAAATAACGTCAGGATCTTCTCTGAGAGCAGCCCTTAATGCCTGTGCATATCCTGTGGTATCAAGTCCGATTTCTCGTTGATTAACGACTGCTTTTTTATGATTATGTAAGTATTCGATGGGATCTTCTAGAGTAATGATGTGAGTATTATGTGAAGTGTTAATTATGTCAATTAATGATGCTAGTGTGGTTGATTTACCACTTCCGGTAGGTCCAGTAACTAAGATTAATCCTCTTTTTTTCTCGGTAAGTTCTATCACAGATTTTGGAATTCCTAATTCTTCGGCACTTGGTATGATGGTTCCAACCAACCGAATTACTAAGGCATAAGAACCTCGTTGTCGAAAGACGTTCACACGAAACCTACCAACTCCAGGAATCGCATATGCAAAATCAACTTCTCCCTTCTCCTCCATGATCTGTTTTACTCGTTCATTTAGAACAGGTTTTACTATATTCTCTGTATCACTTGGTTGCATCCGCGGATAATCCAAATCTCTAAGTTCTCCATTCACTCGAATCTTAGGCGGGATTCCAACTGTAATATGTAAGTCTGAGGCCCCTTTTTCTTTCGATAGCATTAACAATTCATCGATCGTAGCCATGGTTAATATCACCTCTCAAATGGTAATCTAAATCTAAGAAATCCCTACCCTTGTAAGGAATCCTCGTCATTACTATAGGCAATTCGCCTCATCTCTTCCATAGAGGTAATACCTTCTAGAACCAAACGCTTTACGCTTTGTTTTAAGGTACTCATGCCTTCCTTCTGTGCTTCTTCTTGTAATTTGTTTGCAGTACAATTTTTAGAAATCATTGCTTTTAAATGATTTGATATCGGCATAATTTCATATACGCCAATTCGTCCATAATAACCGGTTTCATTACAGCTTGGACAGCCACATGGTTCATAAACTTGCTGGAACATATTTTCTTCTAGTTCAAGTAATCGATAATCCATTATAGATAAATCTACAGAACGCTTACATTTACACAAGCGCCTTACCAAACGTTGTGCGATTACACCAATCGTTGCATCTGCCAGTAAATATGGCTCAATCCCCATATCAACAAGCCTAGTAATGGAGCTTGCTGCAGAATTTGTATGTAATGTACTTACTACTAGATGCCCTGTTATGGAAGCTGTTACCGCAATGGATGCCGTTTCTTGATCTCTGATCTCACCAATCATAATAATATCTGGATCTTGTCTTAATATGGAACGAAGTGCGGTTGCAAAGGTTAAATCTGCTTTTGTATTTACTTGTACCTGACTAATACCATTTATATTAGCTTCCACCGGATCTTCCACTGTGATGATATTCACATCCTCTTTATTAAGTTCACTAAGAGCTGTGTAAAGTGTGGTAGATTTACCGCTTCCAGTCGGTCCTGTCACTAGAAGCATACCATGTGGATTTTCTAATAACTTATTAAATTTATGTAATTCTTCTTTCGTAAAACCAAGATGGCTCTTCTCCCTTGTCAGGGCATTCTTTGCAGTCAAACGCATTACGATTTTCTCACCATGTACCGTAGGTAGAATTGAAACTCTTATGTCATATTCCATCTTATCTACATCTTGCGTAATACGGCCATCCTGAGGCTTACGTTTTTCAGAAATATCCATTCCTCCAATGATTTTTACCCTTGCTACAATCGCGGGTAACATAGCATCTGGATATTCCCCTACCTCTTGAAGAACACCATCCACCCGGTAACGAACTCGAATGTGGCCTTCCAGTGGTTCGATATGAATATCACTGGCACGCTGCCTTACTGCTTGCTCAATGATTGTCTTAACTAATATAACGATTGGAGCATTATTGACACCAGTATTTAACTCGTTTTCTAACTCCTTATACTGCGTTTCTCTCTCTTTGGTGAATTGCTGTGCGACAGCTTGTACCTCTGCATTTCCAAAATAACGATCAATTGCTGCCATAATTTCCTTATTGGTAGCAATGACCGGTATTATCTGAGTATTCGTAACAATAGATAAATCATCCATCGCTATAATATCCAGTGGATTCTCCATGGCAACTAGCAGTTTTGTAGCACTGCCTCCTGCGAATGCAAAGGGCAGCATTACATATTTTTTTAAAATAGATGGCTCCGAGATAAGGTTTAGTACCTCTTCTTTAATACGAATGGAAGACAATTCAATTCGCTCTAAGCCCAACTGCTTTACCAAAGCATCTGCTATCTCACTTTCTGTTGTAAAACCCATATCCACTAAAATGGTTCCTAACTTCTTCTGATCCGTTTTCTGACGTTCCAATGCTTTCTCAAGCTGTTTATTGTTAACAATTCCCTCATCAATTAACAAATCACCCAAACGTCTTCTACGTTGAAGCAACCCTTGCGTTGTACTGTGTTTTACCAAAGCTATCCTTCCCCATCTAACTTAAGGTAGACTTCTGCTTATTTAATGCATCTTTTCGTGCCTTAAGAATAATATTTCTAATCGTAACTGCATCCTCTACTTTCATATCCGGTATTCCCTCTAATGGATATGTCATATTCATAGCCTCATACTTACTTTTTCCCATGGTATGATATGGAAGTACATCTAAGGCTTTTAATGTTTTTAATTCAGCTAAAAATTCTCCAAGTTGTGTAAGTTCCGCTATATCATCTGTTAATCCAGGTACTGCAACAAATCGTATCCATAACGTAACCTTCTCTTCTGAAAGAAAGCGCGCAAATTCTAGGATGTTTGCGTTATCATGTCCTGTTAATTCCTTATGTTTTATCGTATCTATCTGCTTTATATCAAGCATAATTAAGTCTGTCACCTTTAATAAAGGTAGATATTTTTCCTTATCTGATGGTCGAAATGTAATTCCTGATGTATCAAGACAGGTATGAATTCCCTTTTTTTTCGCTTCTTCAAATAATTCTGTTATAAACTCAAGCTGAAGTAATGGCTCTCCACCCGTTACCGTAATACCTCCGCCTTTTAAAAATTCCTTGTAAGAATCGTATTCCCTTAGAATATCTTCCACTGAACGTAACGTGCCACCATTTACTTCCCAAGTATCTGGATTATGACAGTACTTACATCTCATAGGACATCCTTGTAAAAACACAACAAAGCGGATACCAGGCCCATCTACTGTTCCAAATGATTCTGTTGAATGGATTTTTCCTAACATAATTCCTCCGTTCTTCCTTCATTGGTACAATATTCATCTGTCCAATTGAATAATCGTCAACATAAATTTCTAATTCTTTGGTTGATTCTTAATTTCCTAGGAAATAACTACATAAACCCTTACAATTCATGACCATATTTTTCTGTTATTTTACAAAACTAGGAATATTGGACTAGATATAATATACTAAATTTTGGAATTTTAGTCAATGACTAATTACTTATTTATTTTCTGTTTTTTTAGTATTATAATATAATATTTTATCATTTAAGCTTAATGAAAAAGGAGCTCACTACCGCTATACATAAGCTGTGCCAGCAAGCTGTCACTCTTGTCATAAATAAAACGGTAGCAAACTCCTATCTACTTCATATTAGATATTTTTGTTTTTTATTAAAGTGATGGGAGTACTCTTCTACTCACCTATAGAATCACTTACATGGATTGATGGAATGTTCTAGAGATAACATCATCTTGCTGCTCTTTTGTAAGCTTAGTAAAGTTAACAGCATAACCAGAAACACGTACTGTAAGTTGAGGATAATTTTCTGGATGAGCCTGAGCATCTAATAATGTTTCTTTCGTAAACACATTAACATTTAAATGATGTCCACCTTTTTCTACATAACCATCTAATAAGGATACTAAGTTTTCTACTTGTTGATTCGACATATTAACCTCCTTCTGCCGCCTACCGGCATACCAAATAACGGTAAACCGTTATTTGGTATATAATTCTCTTAGAAAAATCTATGATAAAATCCAATGGGATTTAATTTAGATTATCTGTGAATGCTGTTTTTATTTCTTATCTTAGTCTTGTGCTATGGAATCTTAATTACTAGGATAGATTAAAAACAACAAACTCTTAAGTCTTATTGCTCTAAGACCTTTTTACATGTCATCAAAACCCTTATGCAATGTCGGAACCTGACATGCAACGTTGCCACCCGTACAATCTGCACTGATGGACGTTTTATCAATTCGGTCCGCAGCCATAAATTTAGAATCCTCTACCGTTATATTCATATGCCCGCCACCATCTTCGACAAATTGGTCAAGCATAGCTACCAGTTCATTAATTCTTTCTTGTTCAGTCATGTCGGACCCTTCCTTTCTTAGTCATCAGCCATAAGATCTAAGTCTAAGTCTCCTGCAAATAAAACATCATTCTTTCCTAATGCTCCTGGTACAATGGAGAAGGTATTGGAAATACCATCCTGTGCATCACGGAATGGAAGTTTTGCTACCGATGCTAGAGATGCAGCTGCTCCATGAGTATCACGGCGATGCATTGGGTTAGCACCAGGTGCTAATGGTTCACCCTTCTTACGTCCATCTGGAGTATTCCCTGTCTTCTTACCATAAACTACGTTAGAAGTAATGGTTAAGATAGACATGGTTGGGTATCCATCACGATAAGTGTGGTGTTTACGAATCATATTCATGAAATCATGAACTAACTGTACAGCGATATCGTCTACACGATCATCATTGTTACCGTACTTTGGATAATCACCTTCGATTTCATAATCTGTTACAATACCATTTTCATCACGAACTACTTTTACCTTAGCATACTTAATTGCACTTAAGGAGTCTGCTACTACAGAAAGTCCAGCAATACCGGTTGCAAAGTAACGCTTCACATCACGGTCATGAAGTGCCATCTGAATTCTCTCATAGCTGTATTTATCATGCATGTAGTGGATTACATTTAATGTATTCACATAAAGCTCTGCAAGCCACTCCATCATATCTTTGTATTTTGCTAAAACGTCATCATAATCTAGGTACTCACCCTCAACTGGACGGTATTTTGGACCAACCTGAATCTTAAGGACTTCATCCACACCACCATTGATTGCGTAAAGAAGACATTTTGCAAGATTTGCACGAGCTCCAAAGAACTGCATCTCTTTACCAATTTTCATAGAGGATACACAACAAGCAATTGCGTAATCATCTCCATGAGTAGGGCGCATGATATCGTCATTTTCATACTGAATGGAGGATGACTTAATTGACATCTTTGCACAGTACTCTTTAAAAGCTCTTGGAAGTCTAGTAGACCATAAAACAGTCATGTTTGGTTCTGGAGCAGTTCCAAGGTTATCTAAAGTATGAAGATAACGGAAGGAAGTCTTTGTAACCATATGACGTCCATCAGTACCAATACCACCGATACTCTCTGTTACCCAAGTAGGGTCACCGGAGAATAATGCATTGTATTCTGGAGTTCTAGCAAACTTCACAAGACGAAGTTTCATAATAAAATGATCAATATATTCTTGTGCTTCTTTTTCTGTAATTACTCCATTCTCTAAATCTCTCTGGATGTAAATATCAAGGAATGTAGAAGTACGGCCTAAGCTCATCGCAGCACCGTTTTGCTCTTTTACTGCTGCAAGATATCCAAAATATAACCACTGAATTGCTTCTTTTGCATTCGTTGCTGGCTTTGTAATATCATAACCATAGATAGCGCCAAGTTCTGCTAACTCCTTTAATGCACGAATTTGCTCTGCTAACTCTTCTCTTAAACGGATATTTTTACTTGTCATTCTCTTTAGAGAGGTCGCAAGTTGTTCTTTTTTGTCTTCAATAAGTAAATCTGTACCGTAAAGTGCTACTCGACGGTAATCGCCAATAATTCTACCTCTACCATAGGCATCAGGCAAACCAGTAATGATTGCTGATTTTCTAGCGAGTTTCATTTCGTCGGTGTATGCATCAAATACACCTTGATTATGTGTCTTACGGTAATCCGTAAAAATACGTACTACCTCATCATCTACCTCATATCCGTATTCATGGCAGGCATTTTGTGCCATACGAATACCACCAAATACATGAAGGGATCTCTTGAATGGCTTATCGGTTTGAAATCCGACAATAGTTTCAAGATCTTTATCTAAATAGCCAGGACCGTGAGAAACGATAGTAGATACTACCTTGGTGTCCATATCAAGGACTCCACCTTTCTCTCTTTCTTGCTTTGAAAGTTCCATAACCTGAGCCCAAAGTTTTTTGGTGGCTTCGGTTGGTTCTGCTAAAAAGGATTCATCCCCATCATACATTGTGTAGTTGTTCTGGATAAAATCTCGAACATTTATTGAGGTACACCATCTTCCTTGTTTAAAGCCTTCCCATTCTTGTTTTATAACTGAAGTCATCTTTTTTCCTCCTTACGCAGATACAGCTGTGTGGAATGAACCCTAGAGCAAGCATGATATTATTTTAAGCTTGACCAGTAAACCACAACATATTGATGAGTTGTTAAAAATTAGACAATATATTGTAAAAAATATATATTTATTTCTTCGAGATTATTATATAAGAAATAACAATGATTATCAATATTGAAAATTATAGAAAATAGAATACTATTATTCTTATAGAATATACTAATATACCAAAAACGTATAATTACTCATGAAAAATGATAACTCTTTTGGGTTGAGTACTATATTTTCCTGTGCTATAATAATCGTGTTTGAGTTCTATTGACCCATATTGTTGTATTTTGTAGTAATATGTTAATTGGTAGTCAAAGTGGAAGGGGGAAGTTCAATACTGCCTTTCCTAAAGAATCATTAGAGAGTAGTTTGAAAGATTTTTCACTAGCAACTTAAATAAAAGTAATTTCTAGCATAAGAAAATACTCTAAATTGCTATCATAGAGATTAAAATTAGCTACTCTTGTCATAATAAAATGTATTAGGATAAATAAAGAAGGGACGGTACCACATGAAAGTCGGATTTGACAATCAAAAGTATTTAAAGATGCAATCAGAGCATATAAGGGAGCGAATCAGTAAGTTTGATAACAAACTTTATCTTGAGTTTGGTGGAAAATTATTTGATGATTACCATGCATCACGCGTATTACCTGGTTTTGAACCGGACAGTAAATTAAAGATGCTTCTGGAATTAAAAGATCAAGCAGAGATTGTAATTGTAATTAGTGCCATTGATATAGAGAAGAGTAAGGTTCGTGGAGACTTAGGAATAACTTACGATTTGGATGTACTCCGTCTTATTGACGCTTTCCAAAGCAAAGGATTATTTGTTGGTAGTGTAACTATCACTCAGTATTCAGGCCAAAGTAGTGCCGATTTATTTAAATCAAAACTTGAAGCCCTTGGAGTTAAGGTATATCTTCACTATATTATACCCGGTTATCCAAACAATATATCACTGATTTTAAGTGAAGAAGGCTATGGAAAAAATGAATTCATTCAAACGAGCAGACCGCTGGTAGTTATTACAGCACCAGGTCCTGGAAGCGGTAAGATGGCTACTTGCCTTTCTCAGCTCTATCATGAACACAAACGTGGCGTACGAGCAGGTTATGCTAAGTTCGAGACATTCCCAATCTGGAATCTTTCCTTAAAGCATCCTGTGAATGTAGCATATGAAGCAGCCACTGCTGATTTAAATGATGTAAATATGATCGATCCATTCCATCTGGAAGCTTATGGAGTTACAACAGTAAATTACAATCGTGATGTAGAAATCTTCCCAGTTTTGAAAGCTATTTTCTTAAGAATAGACAAGTTTTGTCCTTACAAATCCCCAACTGATATGGGCGTTAATATGGCCGGAAATTGTATCATCGATGATCAAGCGTGTCGAGATGCTTCAAAACAAGAAATTTTACGCAGATATTACCAAACACTTTGTAATGTTATCAATGGTACTAGTGATAATGAGGAAGTATATAAACTAGAACTCCTACTAAATCAGGTTTGTGTATCAGCAGATGACCGTCCCGTAATTAAAGCTGCAAATGATTTGGCAGAAATTCGTAAGTCCCCAGCAGTTGCAATGCAATTGGCTGACGGAAGTATTATTACTGGTAAGACAAGCGAATTATTAGGTGCCTCCGCTGCTGTATTATTAAATGCTTTAAAAGCACTTGCAGGAATTCCTCATAAAACTCATGTTATTTCACCACTTGCCATTGGTCCAATTCAACAATTAAAAACTCAGTATCTCGGAAGTTCTAACCCTAGACTTCATACTGATGAAGTACTAATCGCACTTTCCATCAGTGCAAAAGAGGATGAATACGCTAGAAAGGCTATGGAACAGCTTCCGCTGTTAAAAGGTTGTGAAGTTCATACAAGCGTTATACTATCAGAAGTTGATAGAAAAGTATTTAAAAAGTTAGGTGTACACTTAACCTCTGAACCAACCTATGAGAATAATAAATTATTCCATTAGTCCATACGACTATTAGTCTATCAGTCCATTATGCTATTATTCCATTAGGCTATTCGTCCATTCGATAATTGCATAAAAGATGGTTCGCACAAGCAAATAAAATAAACTGAATCAAATCTTAATATTCAATGCCTTGATTATTCGTATCAGAAACCCTGTGCGAATAACAAGGCATTGTTTTTTTGATTGAATTACTTGGTACTTCATTCTCTTTGCACTTATAACTACTATTTACTTCCATTTAATATTTGAATTTTTTACTTTCAATGTCATATTTTTATCATAACGTGAAAAACTAATACTGTATTGTGTTATAACATTTTAAGCAAAACATAGTATTCACGTAAATTTTACACAGTTTTTACAAATACA
>JAEWHR010000030.1 GCA_023387655.1 Bacillota bacterium | reverse complement strand
TGATAGGTTGGAAGAAAATGTTTCATACCAAAATACTGACTTGGATGATAGGATTGTTCCCTCAGATCTTTTTCATTTAAACCAGCTAACATAAAATCTCCGACTGTTTCACCCGTGATTTCACATTGCAATAGTTTGCGAATAAATCGAATTACTTCCTCTAATTCCTTAGTTAACTTTGGCTTTTGTAACCGTTCAGAAACTATCTGTGCAATTATGATTTCTGATTCTAGATAATCAATCGCACCTCGAAGAATAATTCGCTTATGATCTTTAAATACCAAGAGATTTCCCCTAAGATGAGTCATATGCTCTGGTTTATCTTCCAGATGAACACCAAATACAGTATCAAATCCCTCGGTTGTTTCTTTGGAGTGATTCTTATTCTTACTCTCCATCTTCTCTTTTGAATCGATAGTCTTTCCATGGTTTGGGGTTTCGAACCCATGATAATCTCTTCCCATAAGTGCAATGTTCTTTTCCAACAGATAGGCTCTAGCAGAAGGAGTCAGTATTGTTTCCTTTCCCAGATGAAATTCACCCTTCTCTTTTAAAAGACCTTCACTCATCATCTTTCGAATATCTTGTTCTGTAATTAGCGCCATTCCTTACCTCACCATTATCTTATCTATACTCTTGTGCCGGGTGTATCCCGGCACAAGTAAGGCACATCACCAAAGAAGTACTTTTCCTTCTGTTTTCTAAGATAATAGCTAAGCTTGAGTATGCGAATGAGGAAGAATCACATCCACCTCACTATGAGGCCTTGGGATTACATGTACGGAAATCAATTCACCGACACGTTCTGCTGCCGCTGCACCTGCATCTGTTGCTGCTTTTACCGCACCAACATCACCACGTACCATAACAGTTACCAAACCTCCACCTACCTGTTCCTTACCGATTAAAGCTACATTGGCTGCCTTTACCATAGCATCTGCTGCTTCGATGGCTCCAACTAGTCCTTTCGTTTCAATCATTCCAAGTGCATTTGTATTAGACATATTCATTTCCTCCTATTATTCAGAGAACAGTTACGTGCTCATATACTATTATTCTACATTTCATTGTTTATATTAGTTGTTTCATAATTCTTTTTACAATTTCCTCTACCAGTTCTGTATTCACATTACCATAAGCACTACTACAGCATGAATTGGTAACACCAGGTAGATTAGTAGCTTCATTTTTAATATCTTCTAATTCTTTCGTACCCGCTGCTACTCGTTTTATATTTATTAAGTCCATTGGACCAATATTGTTAGAGGAAGAACTTCCACCAACAGCTCCACAACCAAGGGTTAAAGCAGGGAAAAGATTCGTAGATGCTCCAACACCGCCAAGGGAACCCATTGTATTCACTAAGATTCTAGAAGCAGGTACACGTAAAGCAAAACGTTTGATCAATTCGTCATTGGTACAGTGAAGGGTAAAGGTGTGTCCCATACCTTCAAAGTTTAATATCTCCACCACTTTGTTCATAACATCTTCTATTGTATTTTCTACAAAGAATGCTAAGATTGGAGCTAATTTTTCTCTAGAATATGGGGCTTCATCGCCAACTCTTGTTTCCTTTGCAATTAAGACTCTTGCATTTGCTGGTACCGATGTTAAACCAGCTAATTTACTAATATGAGCAACAGATTTTCCAACGATTTGTGGATTCATCGTTCCGTTGGCGCGTAAGATAAAACGTGCTAATTTTTCTGACTCCGCTTCGTTTAAGAAAAAGCCACCTTGAGCAGTTAATTCTTCCCTTACCGACTGTTCCATGCAACGCTCCACTATAACAGATTGTTCAGATGCACAAATGGTACCGTTATCAAAAGTTTTGGAATCCATTATACGCTTTACCGCTAATTTTACATTCGCAGTTTTGTCGATAAACGATGGGCCATTACCCGCACCAACGCCAATCGCAGGGGTTCCAGAGGAGTAAGCTGCCTTTACCATGGCATAACCACCGGTTGCTAAGATAAGATTCGTATTTGGATGTTTCATCAGCTCATTGGTCGCTTGTAGGGTTGGAATAGTAATACAGGATATAGCGCCTTTTGGACATCCCGCTGCCTCTGCTGCCTCGCTGACAATCTTCACAGTTTCCAAAATACATTTTTTTGCTCCTGGGTGTGGTGAAAACACAATACAGTTACCAGCTTTAATTGAGATTAAAGTTTTATACATAACAGTAGAAGTTGGATTTGTTGAAGGTACAATGCCTGCAACTATACCTACTGGTACACCGATTTCCATAGTTAAATTTTTCTTGTCTTCACGAAGGATACCAATTGTTTTTTGATCTTTTATTGCTTCGTAGATACCCATGGAACCAAACACATTCTTAATTACTTTATCTTGCCAGATACCAAATCCGGTTTCTTCATTTGCCATCTTTGCAAGACGCTCTGCATTCTTTAAAGATGCTTCTGTAATTGCCTTTACGATACGATCAATTTGTTCTTGATTGAAGGTTGATAGTATCTTATGAGCTTCCTTTGCTGTTTTTAAAAGCAAACGGACTTCTTGTATTGACATTAGATCTTTCTCTTGTAACTCCATCCGCCGTCTCCTTCTTATCTCCTATTTTGTTGCGCTATTATCAATTGAATTAATTCCTGTTTCTTTGCACTCTTAAGATGTTCCGTTAATTCGACACCTTGACTTTGTAGGATAGCACGTAGCGTATCATTGCTCTTTTTCTTTAAATCAGTAACAGTATAAATCTGTTTTTCATCCTGTTTTTCATACTTTTTTTCATTCTTTTCACCATCGATTGTACTCTCTCCAAAGATATCATCTCTACCTATATTGGAGTTGTTCTCAGATATCATATTGGTTGTATTTTTTTGATCTGTTTGAGGATCATTAAATGGTGTATCATCTATATTTAAAGTACTCTCTTTTCTTACTCCATCTGCTTGAGAATTGGTAAATCCAGAATCTATACCATTACTAATCGGCTTTATTATTTTGTTCTTTGGCTGAAATAGTTTGGTACCCTTCATTAACATCTTACCGACAAGACTCTCATCCACATGTGGTATTACATGTTTTGCACGCAGTGTGCCAACACGTTCTGCTGCTGCAGCGCCTGCATCTACAGCAGCTGTAACTGCTCCAACATCTCCGGTGATTTCTACCGTAAGAATTCCCGCATCTGCTTTTGCTATTGCAAGTAACGTAACGTTAGCTGCCTTAAGAGCAGAATCTGCCGCTTCAATTGCGGGAGGTAATCCTATCACCTCAATCATCCCTAATGCTTGCATCTTACTGGTAATCCTTTGGTCGATCTGCTACACTTCTTACTGCTTCTGCGAATGCATTGCAGGCCGCATAGCAAGCAGATTGAGAACCGGTTAATAGACCACCACCAAAATTAGTTTCACTTGGTGGTCCATAGAACTCACATAACCTTACATCAGCTGCTTTCATAGCCGCATCTAACGCATAGATTGCTTCAAGGGGAGGAGCAATTAGATAGGCAAGCGCTTCTCCTTCTGTAATTCCTGCAACTTTGGAAAGATACGATCCAGTTCTGGAAACGGTATGAGCATAGAAAACAATAGAATCATCATCATTGGCGCTAATAAAGTAGGCATCATTCTCCATAAATGTAATGCAAGCATTTAATCCACTTCGAACCTCTGCTGGACTCGGTCCTGCAAGGATACCAATTACTTCACCTGCAAGCTTTGTATTCGCATTCGCAGCACCACCATAGAATGATCTTGCATAGACTACTTCAACATCTGCTGCTTTTGTTGCCTCATCAAGACTAGTATAGGTTACATCGTCACTATCCGCTGTTATTATCCCAAGACTCTTATGACGCTCTCCAAGTGAAAGTTTTTCTGCTAAGTCCGGACTCACGTTGGAGATTATCCGGACCGCTAAAATGTTAGGGTGTAATTTATCATTCTTCATAATAAGCTCCATTCTGGCATTTCACGCCTATTTCTATCAATAGAACCTTCCAAGCGAAATATTTAATATAGTTTCTTAAATATTACGAAGATTAGTTCTTTCTTTACTTCAAATCAATACCGGATGTTTTCTTATCTAACATCTTCTTTATAAGTTCTGCGGCATGTGCACCTGCCTCAACTGGTGTAGTACCACCACGATGAATATTAGAAATTACGGTTCTTTTTGATTCTGGAACTCCATGTTTTGGTTTGTAACAGATATAAGCAGACATTGATTCTGCGGTTACTAATCCAGGACGCTCTCCAACTAGCATACAAATTACATCTGCATCCGTAGCTTGACCGATATCATCCATCGCTCCAACTCTTGCGTATTTGATAAATAGAATCGGTGGCACATTAATCTGATACATACTAAGTCCTTGCTTTAGTGCGGGAATCATATCCTCGACGTTTGCCTCAATTGCAGAAGAAGATAAACCATCACCAACAATGATAAGAACCTTTGGATTTTGTCCACATGTTTTCTTGATTACTTCCAGTTCTTCTTTGCCAAACCTACGTCCAAGATCAGGTCTTGTTAAATACTCGTCTTTATCTTTACAAAGGGTTTTAACAAATACGAAATTATTTTTCTTTACAAATTCCTCTGAAACATCAGAGAAAACTGCATCCTGTGCAGCTGCATGGTCTGCTCTCACTCGAAGCATCGTCATTGTTTTATAACGAGCACCAGCTCTGCCAACACCAAGTCTTGCTGGGGTCTTGCTCTTCATATGAAGATATTCTTCTTTATTTTTTGCATGATCTATTAAAAACCAAGACTTTAAATCAATTTTTGTGATATCAGGTAAGCATTCGGTTGAAACTGTGGTTGCCATTCCTTGGCTTACTGACTTTTTGGAAGTCGAACTCGTACCTACCGAGCCACCACCATTTATCATCTGTTCCACCATTTGCTCCACCATTTTTCTTAAATTTTGTTCATCCATAGATACAAGCTCCTTTCATAATCAGACTGAAAGAATAAAATTCTTTCAACCTACATCCTTACTTGAATAATACGGAAGCATCACCGGCTAATTTTGTCAGCTTGCCTTTTTCGTCAATAAAGCCCATACGAATCATCCATTCTTGGAATGGTTTGATGGCTGTTAAGCCAAACATCTCACGAAGTGCAGCAGTTTCATGATAACCAGTGGTCTGATAATTAAGCATAACGTCATCACCATGAGGTATTCCCATAAAGTAATTGCAACCTGCAGTTGTTAATAATACGGAGAGATCTTCAATTGTGTTCTGATCTGCCTTCATATGATTTGTATAACAAGCATCACATCCCATCGAGATTCCGGTAAGCTTGCCCATGAAATGATCTTCAAGACCAGCACGGTTTACTTGACGACCATCGTAGAGGTATTCTGGTCCAATAAACCCTACTACTGTATTTACGATAAATGGATGAAAGTGTTTTGCGAAACCATAACAACGCGCTTCCATGGTTACCTGATCTGCGCCATGATGTGCTTCAGAGGATAGCTCGGATCCCTGACCTGTTTCAAAATACATCACATTTGGACCTTCTGCGGTACCTTCCGTTAAAGCTAGTTGCCTTGCTTCTTCGATAATTGCAGCATTAAAGCCAAAGGCTTCATTGCCTTTTTCAGAGCCTGCAATGGATTGGAAAATCAGATCGGATGGGGCTCCTTTTCTGATTGCATCCATCTGGGTAGTTACATGGGCTAAAACACAGGTTTGGGTTGGTATTTTAAATTTTTGTTTAATGTCTTCAAATCGCTTTAATACACGAACTACGCTTTCTGTGGAATCATCTACTGGATTCAAACCAAGAAGAGCATCACCTGCTCCAAAGGTTAAACCTTCTAATAAAGATGCCATAATTCCATCAGGATCATCGGTTGGATGATTTGGTTGAAGACGACAGCTTAATGTTCCTGGTTCCCCAATCGTAGTATTACAGTGTGCTGTAACACGAATTTTTCTAGCTCCATATATTAAATCCATATTTGACATCAATTTTGCGACAGCTGCAACCATCTCAGATGTAATACCACGACTAATTCTTCGAATATCAACACCGCTTGTATTTTCATCCAATATCCATTCACGGAATTCAGCAACGGTCCAATGTTTGATTTCATTGTAAATCTTTTCATTCACATCATCCTGAATGATTCTTGTTACCTCGTCTATCTCATAAGGTACCGCAGGATTATTGCGAAGCTGCTCTAAGGTTATGTTCGCAAGTACAATCTTCGCTGCTACACGTTCTTCTGCTGATTCTGCAGCAATTCCAGCAAGGGTATCACCCGATTTTTCCTCATTTGCCTTTGCCATGACATCCATAAGTGATTTGAACTCGTAGGTATGTCCGAACAATTGTGCTTTTAAAATCATAGTCCACTCCTATCTGCGTGTTAAAAGTTTCTTAACGTCTAAACTCTTGCGTATACACGCGTATCATATCGTATTTTCATTGCTGATATCTCGGCGCTTTGGCGCCAATCAAGTTTATGTCAAATAAAAGACACTTAACTTTCAGTTGAAAAGCTTTATTCAACTTATCTGCACTTAGGATTATCCAAAATCCAACTTTCTATTTATTAAATACCAAAGTTTTTACAACAACAGGTAGTACGGTGCCTTCTGCTACTGGCTTTCCGATATCAATATAATCTCCATTTTCTACATGAACGCTATCTAAGCATACAATGTCTTTTTTGTAGTCAAGCATACGATACATTGTCTGCCCCAGTACTTTTGCCATATCATTTTCTACCAAGATAATAAAAGGAAGGTCTTGCTCCATTAATTCCTTCATCCCATTAAGAAGACCTTTTGCATAATCAGAAACCTGTATAAAGGAAGGGGTTTTACTTCCCTCAAAAGCAATTGCAACTTTCTGTAATTTACCTTCTAACTTAAACCAATTCAGTTTCGTAATAATTGCTTGTTCTATACTACTTGCAGACTCTTCCTCTTCTTTTGATAATTTTAGTATTGGTAAATTCTTAATTGGAAACGTGTCTTTGGTATACGTTATTGTGCTACCGCTAACCTCCATTGTATGAGTACCGGCACCAACTACAGTTGCTCGAATCGTTTCAACGCTTTTAAGCACTTTGAGTTCTTTGCATAGCGGTGAATTTTTAATGGCTTGTCCCAATAAAATTCCAATATCTCCGTATGCAAATTCATCTTCGATCTCTTCTTCTTTATAAATATAATCTGCAACTCCACCTGAAAACGTAATAATAGAGATTGGGCAGCCACTTTTTATTGTTTCATGACAAGTAAACTTCGTTACCCTTTCCCCTTCTTTGTGTGTGATAAATAGTGAGAATTCATCGTTCATTGGCCTTATACCAACACTCTGCATTAATGCATAAACCATACATTCTAAAACCGGTTGTAAATTTTCTTTTGTTGCAATTGTTCCCATTGCCAATGACAAATTCTTTCTCTTTATTAACTCCTTCATCTTCTCTGATAAATAAGTGATTTGTTTTGTATTTTTATCAATTTTAATCAGTCGTCCACCAACATCTAGACATCCAGTATCTTTGACTTCTCCATGGTCAAACAAAGCTAGATTACTTGTACCTCCACCAATGTCAATATTTACAACCCCTGTATGGTATTCTTTGGAAAACACATGAGCACCAGCACCCTTTCCAGAGATAATACTCTCCAAATCGGGTCCTGCCGTTGCTACAACAAAATCACCTGCAAATCCACTTAAGGTTGATAAAACTTCTTTCGCATTTTCTTTTCTCGCAGTTTCACCAGTAATTATCACTGCTCCCGTATTAATTTGGGATTTTACGATACCAGCTTTTTTATATTCACCTTCGATTATTTCTTTCACCTTTGTTCCATCGATTTCAGTCGGAGAACGCAGAGGTGTGAAATATATATCACTTCGATAAATAATTTCTTTGTCTACAATCACCACTTTGGGAACAGAGAAGTTAGAGGCTATATTCTCAATCATTAATTTCGAAAAGACCAGCTGCGTTGTACTGGTTCCAATATCGATACCTACACTTAATAGTTCTTCTCTCATATCTACTCCCATCTACTTGCTTCCTCTTTACATTCTTTTACCATTGAATTGATACCAAAGGTTCATCCGTGGAATTTAGTTATCAATTCGTTCATGTATATAATGGAACAATTCATCAATTCCGATTTCTTCTATAGTATCTACTCGAAAAATTTTTTGTGCACCAGTCTGTCGAAGCTCTGTTTCCACCCTTTTTATATCTTCTTCAGATTTTGCTAAGGTTACTTTTGTTACAATACCTATGATTTCTTTTGCAAAAGTACCTGCAAATGCAGGGGGTAAATAGTTATCACTTACCGTCGGATCCCCAAGAATTGCTATTAGCTTAGCATCGACTGCAGTCATGATAAGCGCACGATAGAAATTTCGGTTTTCCATATATTCTCCAGGTGTATCAATCGCATTATCATAGAGCTCAACAGATTGTGTTTTTTTATACTTTAATTCAAGAGCATCTAACTTCTGGCACAAAGTTGTTTTTCCGCTTCCAGTTCTACCCATAAATATGATTTTACCATTACTCATCTTAACCTCAATTCCCGAGCCTTCCGGATCCTATACATGACTTTTCTACTCTTACGTTCTGGTAATTGCCGCTGGTGTAAACAAAAGATGTTCTGATAATACAGTAACCACATCACGAATCGCTGATTCAACAGAGCTTACATCTCCAGTAATCACAAGTGCTCCACTAAAACGATCAATGAATCCAAGCCTAACATCAGATGCTTTAGTAGCAACATCTGCAGCAATAATGGCTCCCTCACTTGGTGTTATAGTCATAATTCCAATTGCATTAATGTCATCTAAAATTAAACCTAACTTTTGATAAATTTCAGTAGTCGGATTTGCAATAATATGGGCTAGAGTAATTTGTTTGCCAGGTACAAACTCTTGAATAATTCTTTGTTTCTCATCAATTTGTATGATAGGACTTCACCACCGTTTCTAGTTTATGAAATCTTATGAATTATTTCAGAAACATCTGAAATGCTAGCGACACGAGGATTGGTAAGGATACAAGCATCCTTTAGTGCTCCCTCTGCAATCGCTTTCTTTTCTTTTAAAATATCTTCTGCATTAATTTTGCATTCCGTTAGTTTTGTTGGCATTTTCATTCTTTGCATCAGTTTTGTAATCTCACTAATGAAGTTTTTTACACTTAGCCTCACTGTACTACCAGAAACACCCACAAGTTTTGCTAACTTTGCGTATTTTATCGCTGCTTCTGAATAATCTTTTGGTGTAAATCCAGTAATATTACTGTTAAATTCAATTACATGGGGAAGTAAAATCGCATTCGTTCTTCCATGTGGCACATGTAATTTACCACCAATGTTATGAGCTATCGCGTGATTTAAACCAAGAGAAGCAAGATTAAATGAGATTCCAGCCAAGCATGAAGCATTATGCATTCTTTCCTTTGCTTCAAGATCTTCCGAACTTTCATAAGATCGTAAAAGATACTGAAATACCAAGGCTACTGCTTTTTCAGCAAATGCATCTGAAAAATCAGTTGACTTCGTAGATACATATGCTTCAATTGCATGGGTTAAAACATCCATTCCGGTATCTGCAACAATAGCAGGAGGTACTGATTTCACAAGATTTGGTTCCAATATTGCTATGTCTGGGATCAAAGCATCCGATACCAATGGATATTTGATTCCTTTTTGTGTGTCAGTGATAACTGCAAAAGAAGTCACCTCTGATCCAGTCCCGCTTGTTGTGGGTATTGCAATAAATTGCATTTCCTCCAACTTTCCTATTTCTCGGGAAAAATGCATGATGGCCTTAGCAGCATCAATCGCAGAACCACCACCCACAGCAACTACAGCATCCGGCTGATACTTAGTAACCTCACCAACACCTTTCACCACCAATTCCATCGGTGGATCAGGTACGATGTCACTAAATAATTGAAACGACCCTACCGTTAAATACTTGGTGATAGAATCAATCATTCCGGACTTCACCATAAATGGGTCGGTTACGATAAAAATTTTCTTTTGTCCCAGGGATTGCAAGAATTGCAAAGCTTCCTGCCCAAATATAACTTTTGTTTTCAATTCGAATGTGTTCATTTGTCATCACCTTTATTAAGTTCCACAGTTACCCAAATATAGTATGTATTTTTAAAATAACTATACTTAAGGAACAAAAGTCTTTCATAAAAGAATCGTATTACATCACTTTTTTAGAAATAAATAGCAAATTAAAAAAACTTTGATAAAAAATCCCTTGGTCCTGTTATCTTTTTATAAATATATAGAAAAAATATACTCCGCTGACTTTATATGTAATCAATAAAAAAAGATACAAAATTCGGATTAGAATTTTGTATCTTTTTTATTGACTTAACTTAACTTATTATTGATTTAGCTATTATTGATTTAGCTTATTATTGATTTAGCTATTATTGATTTAGCCAATTATTGATTTTTATTTTTTACTAATCTTATTTTATTTAGAGCGGCCATACATATCATTGTAAAGATTTACTAAATTTTCACTACTTAAATTCTGACAGCTAGCTACATAAGCATCCCAATCATTCGTGATGCTCTTCTGACCAGTTACAAACTGTAAGGTCCATGCATTTACGTTGTCAATCAGAGGAGTTTTCCATAGATTAATCTGCTCATTTTCATCTTCTGTTGATGGGAAGGATGGATTTAACGGTCTGATTTCTCTGTAATCTGCAACTCTTGCATAGTAATCCTGCATTACTGGAGTAAAGTTATCCGTTAACTGCTCATTATTACCACCATACCAGAAGTTACCGCCTGCATAACCAAGTTCAAGACGTAAATCTTTTTGTTTTGTTTCATCGGTTGCTGCAATACCTAGACCACCACAGAACCAATTCTCTGTCAATGCTTTTACTTTCATTCCAGTTGCTTCATCCGTTACATAATTCCAATGCTCTCCTTCAACACCCCATTTTGCAAGTGTCTTACCAATATCAGAGTACCATAACCAGTCAACAAAGCGAAGCATCTTGATAAAATCTTCTTCTCCAAGCTCATCCAAAGCTTTCGATGCGATCATAACACCATTCTCAAGACGGGAGTTTTCAGAAGTATAATTATTCTTTCCTCTTGGATAAACGGTTAAATAAGTCTCAAAATTTCCAGCGCCTAAACCTTCCGCAAGACCTGCTAACCAAGCAGTATACTGAGAACGATTAACACTAATTATCACAGTCTCACCACGATAGAACTTATTATTTGCAGTAACATCATCTTGGGTAAATGTCTCTGGATCTAAAATACCTCCTGCAATATATTTATTTGCTACAGTTACAAACTCTTTATAGTCTTCTGATGTTGATGCAAAATACCATTTATCTGTAGCAACATCATATTGCATACCATTTCCAATAGCCCATCCAGATGGTACACCATAGGAGGCAGCAATTAATTTTAGAAGATTTCCACCATTTCCTTGACCTGATTCATTTCCACACCAAAGATCAGACCATATGTAATCACTTTCTTTGCACATACCTTTACTTACCATGTAAGCTTTGACACCAACTAAGATATCATATAACTCATCCCAAGTCCAATCGTTCTCAAGTGTCGAAACATCATATCCTGCTGCTTTAAAGATATCATTACGAATTAATAAAGTATAATCTTGTAATGAACTTTCTTTCATACCTGGAAGACGATAGTACTTACCATCGGCACGTACAATAGTCTTAACATCTGCTTCCATATTGTACTTTGCGTAAAATTCTGTATAGTTTGGCATATACTGTACCCATTCAGATACTGCAACTACAGCGCCACCATCAACAAATGGAGATTCATCATATGTTTTTGGAATAATGTATGCAGACTCTCCAGTGTTTATCATAAGTGCTTTTTTGTTATCATAATCACCACTATCAATTTTTGTCACGTTTAAGGTAACATTAGTTAATTCCTTAATCTTAGCAAATAACCCTTCTGTCTCCCATCTCTCTACCATAGGATACCAGCTGGCGTCACTAAAGAACATTGAATATGTAACTGGTTCGTCTGAATGAAATGTTTTGTCTACACCAAAATCATAACCTAACTTTTCTTCTACAGGTGGTTGGGTAGCCTCTGGTGCTTTCGTAGCAGTTGGCTCATTCGTAATATTGTTATTTGACTCTTTACCTTTGTTACTACATGCAGCGATAGAAAAAACCATAACTACACATAGAACGAAACTCAGAACCTTTTTTTTCATAATTGCCCTCCCTTAATAGAATTTAATATCTATACTAACTTTCCTTCGAAAGGAAGTATCTCATAAAAGACCTCAAATTTTGAACAAGGTTTGCATATACTATCGTCTATTCTTTTACACCACCAAGCATCATTCCCTGTACGAAATATTTTTGTATAAACGGGTAGACACAGATAATTGGTACCGCCATTAGAACCATACAACAAGACTTAATATTTGCAGCAATTTGCATGGTTTCTGCATTCGCTGCACCAGGATTTGCAGATGTCGATGTTCCAATAATTATCTGTCTTAGGTAATACGCTACTGGCCATTTCTCCCTATCATCCAAATACAAAAATGCTGTAAACCAGTTACTCCAATATCCAGACATATAAAACAATGTCATAGTTGCCATAATCGGTTTCGATAGTGGTAATACAATCTTGAAAAATACTCCGAATTTAGATAGACCATCTATCTCTCCTGCTTCTTCTAATTCACTTGGTACACTTGCAAAGAAAGATCTCATCAATAATACATAATAAGTACCAATCAATCCTGGAAGGATGAATGCAGCCATTGTATTTCGTATTCCAAGCTTATTAATCAACACGTAATTCGGGATCATACCCCCTCCAAAATACATGGTAAAGATAATGAATGGCCCGAAGAACTTATTTAACCTAAGATGTGGCTTCGACAACGGATATGCGAGAATAGAGGAAGTAAAAAGTGAACCTACTGTTCCTACTACTGCATAAACAACCGTATTCAAGTAATAACGCTGAAAATCGCCTTTAGCAAATACTGACTTGTATGTAATAAGATTAAAATCTACAGGAAATATTGTAACTTCCCCTTTTATTATCGCGGCTTCTGACGAAAATGATTGCGCAATCAGATAAAGAAAAGGGTATAAGGTTACCATTGATATTATAATTAAAAGGATTGTATTACATACTTTAAACACCTTATAACTTTTGGAATCTTTTATTTTAGAAGGAATATAGTTATTATTTTGTTTTGTATCAACTAATACTGACATTCTGTTACCTCCTATTACCAAAGACCACTTTCAGTGGTTTTCCTTGATATGATGTTAGCTGTTAAAAGAAGTACCAAGTTTATGATACCCTCAAATAAACCAACTGCTGTAGCATAACTATAGTTACCCGAACCAACACCCATACGATAAACATAGGTAGATACAATGTCAGATGTTTCATAAGTCATTGGATTATATAATAGAAATACTTTTTCAAATGCACCTCCGGATCCAACCAATCCACCAATGTCTAGAATTAATAAAGTTGTGATTGTTGGAAGGATACACGGTAATGTTATATGCCAGACCCGTTTAAATCGATTTGCTCCATCCACCGTAGCTGCTTCATATAGGCTAGGGCTAATTCCAGCAATTGCAGCTAGATATAATATAGTTCCCCACCCAAGTCCTTGCCATATTCCAGTGCCTACAAATATTGTTGGAAACCATTCTGGTAATGAGATAAACGATATCGCTTCTTTCCCCATAGACTCTAATAGTCTATTAATCGGTCCATTCTTTGAGAGTAATTCTTTAGCCATACCAGCTACGATAACCATAGAAATAAAATGAGGTAAATATGAAACTGTCTGAACAAATTTTTTCCATGGGAGACACCGGATCTCATTGAGCAGCAATGCAAAGATTAAAGTCGCAGGAAAACGTACAGTTAAATACGAAATATTAAGTACTAAAGTATTTTTAAATGCACGCCAGAAACTTTGATCCGTAAAAAACTGTTTGAAATACTTAAGCCCACTCCATTCATCCCCAAAGATACTACTTCCAGCTCGGTATCTACGAAATGCTATAATATTGCCAAACATGGGAATATACCGAAACACCACATAGTATGCGATCGGTATCAAAAGAAATGCATATAGATGCCAATTACGCCTTATATGCTTTAAGAGCGGTTCTTGTTTGCTCTTTCTAATCTTTACAGATTGCTCTTTTTTCATAAACATTTCTCCTCCCGATTGTTATTTCAAAATCTTTTGTTTATAGATTTCATTATAAGTATTTTTCACGAAACATGCTTACCATATTTTGCTTTTCGATATTCATATATTGCTATTTTTTAGAATTTCAACCTTTATTTTTGGCTATTCTGCTGTATGGTATGGTAATATATGTATATCGGATGATTTTATTTTTATTTTTATACTTTATTACTCTCTATATTTGTGCACTTTTCACATTTTAAATTCGCACTGCTATCCATGAAGAACATATAGCAATTAAGAATTTTTTAGTAAATATCGAAACTTTTCGTATTAAATCTAAGATAAGATAGAGCAAAACGCGCTGTCACAAAAGTGACTAACTACCTTAGCGCGCCATGCGCATCCCTCGGAGAGTTTTTTAATTAATATAAGATTACTCGCGGAGTAATTTCCAAATAATTAAAAAAGCATCAGACACTCCATATTGGAATATCTAATGCTCTCTTTATTCTGATGAGACATTTTATTTAACTTTTTTTCAAGATCTTCTCAATGCGCCCTAGTTCGTCATCTGTAAATTTTGTATTCCCAATAATCTTCACATTCTCAAGAATCTGTGATGCTCTAGATGCTCCAATTAAAACACTAGTCACCTCACCATCACGTAATATCCAGGAAAGTGCCATCTGGGCAAGACTTTGACCACGCTCACTTGCTATGTTTTGTAAATCTTTAATTTGATATAGCCTCTCTTCGGTAATATCTCCCTCTTTTAGAAATCTACCGTCAGTAACCACTCTACTGTCTTTTGGTATTCCATGAAGGTATCGATCTGTTAATAGGCCTTGAGCCAAAGGACAGAATGCAATAATACCAATTCCATCTTTCGCTGCAAAAGATTTTAATCCATCCTCTTCAATGGTACGATCCAAAAGAGAATATTTTCTCTGGTTTATAATAAATGGACACTTAAGTTCTCGTAGGATAGAAGCGGCTTCTTTTGTTTGCTCCTTATTGTAGTTGGAAATTCCAACATATAACGCTTTACCGCTTTTTACAATGGAATCCAAGGCAAGCATTGTCTCCTCTAGCGGAGTATCGGGATCTGGTCTGTGATGATAAAAAATATCAACATATTCTAATCCCATACGCTTCAAACTTTGATCCAAACTTGAAATTAAGTATTTTCTTGAACCCCATTCTCCATATGGTCCTGGCCACATGTTATAACCTGCTTTTGTTGAAATTACCAACTCATCACGATATGGCTTGAAATCAGTTGCTAAAATCCGTCCAAAATTTTCTTCTGCGCTCCCTGCAACTGGACCATAATTATTCGCCAAGTCAAAATGTGTTATACCGTAATCAAAGGCTGTTTTACACATTTCCTTCATATTATCAAAATTCCCGTTGCTTCCAAAATTATGCCATAACCCTAGGGACACAGCTGGGAGTTTTAAGCCACTCTTCCCACATCGAAAGTACTCCATACGATCATATCGGTATTCATTTGCTATGTAACTCATAATTTACCTCGTTTCTGCGCTAAAATTTCAGCAACCATAGTTAATTCCAATAAGTTTCATTTTTATCTTCCCCTCTTAGGCTTAGTGTAATCCTTAGAGTTAACTCAAAGTCAAGTGTTTTTTAGTAAATTTTAGCAGTATATAATAAGATAATCTTTTAATAGGATAAGGTAGGATAAAAGTTTTTACTATGATACAACTGCTCCTTGCAAAAAGGTGTGAAAGAACCTAAATTGCTAAAAACATATTTGAGAAATAAATGGCATTATTTGATATGCATTTATTATAATAATATGTTATAGTTGAGATAAGTACATATCTCGCTTTTCCCTTAATTAAATTAAGATATATTATTTGTTTTGGATTAATTAGAAGGAGGAAACTTTCCATGAAAATATCTCCACTATTTAGCAACGGAATGATTCTTTTACGAGATCAAGAGCTAAAGTTATCCGGTCAAACAACGCCCCATAGTAATGTATTCTTATACTTTCTATCGCAAACCTTTCAAACCAACTCTGATGCTAAGGGTGAGTTTACAATAACGTTACCAAAAATGCCTGCTGGTGGACCTTATGAAATGACTCTAATTGGCGATGAAACAATTACGATACGGGATATATTTTTTGGAGATGTCTATTTACTAAGTGGGCAGTCTAACATGGAGCTTCCTATTAAAAGAACATTAAATTATAATGCAGACGGAATTCGCCAAGCAAATGAAAAGAACATAAGATATTTTACGGTACCAAAACTTTATCAATTTGATGCTCCAGCTAATGATTTAGAGGAAGGTGTCTGGAAATCCGTGACACCAGAATCTATCTTGCCAATGAGTGCTGTCGGCTATTATTTTGCAAAGGAACTTTATGACAAGTATCAAGTTCCAATCGGACTAATCGAGGCTTCTGTTGGTGGCGCTCCAATCGAAGCATTTTTAAGCGAGGGCACATTACATAAATTTGGTCGGTATGATACTCTTATAAAGCAGAATAAGAAAATAGGTTACGTTGAAAGTGTCACTAAGGAAGATAACAACCGCATGGCACATTGGTATCAGACTCTTAATGATTTAGATCTTGGATTTAAACAGCCAGAATGGTTTCAGCCAGAGTACCAGGAAGAAGGGTTCTCTCCAGTTTTGGTTCCAGGACTTTTTAGGGATACAACTCTAGGTACCATCCGTGGTAGCTTCTGGTTTCGTACGACTTTCACCATACCAGAGGACTATCATGAAGAGGATGCAATTCTTTACCTTGGAAGTATCATTGATTCCGATCAAGCGTACTTAAACGGAATACTCGTTGGACAAACAGATTACAGATATCCACCACGTTGTTATCCTATTCCTGCCGGATTATTAAAGGAAGGTCTTAATACTCTTGCCCTACGAATGATTAGTAGCGCCAATGAGGGAGGATTTGTTCCAGATAAGCCCTATGGAATTCAATATGGTAAAAAATTCATTGACATTTCTGGAACTTGGCAATACCGTATCGGTGCTACTTGTGGGACCTTATCTCCACAAACTTTTTTTAACCAAATGCCGAACGGTTTATATCAAGGAATGATTTATCCACTTCGTAAATATGCAATTAAGGGTGTTCTATTTTATCAAGGAGAATCCAATGACGCAAATCCAGAGTGGTATGAAGAACTATTCGAAGCTATGATTGAAGACTGGCGAACATTGTTTCAAAATCCAGCACTACCTATTCTCTATGTACAGTTATCAAGTTTCGGAGACCATAAAAGATATAATACAGGTACGAACTGGGCTTATCTAAGAGAAGCACAACGACAAATGTTAAGAATACCAAATACCGCTATGGTAGTAACATTGGATATTGGTGAATATAACGATTTACATCCACAAAATAAACAAGAGGTTGGTAGGCGTTTAGCTCTTGCTGCAAGAGCTATTGTCTATGGAGAGGATATTACATATCAAGGACCTTTGATATCTGATTACAACTTTCTAATCCTTGATAACTTGCCATACTTAGACCTTAATTTTTCCTTTGCCAAGAAAGGAATTCAAATCGTTAGAGGTCCAATACAAACACTAGAACTTAGCATGGATGGTTTCCTTTGGGAAAAAACTTTAGCAACAGTTTTAGATTCAAAACTTCGCATACCGATTTCTACAAAATGGCCTCGCTTTGTTCGATATGCCTTTGAAAATAATCCAGAGGGTTCTAATTTATATAACATGGAAGGCTTACCCGCATCGTCTTTCCTATTACCATTGCAGGTTTCATCTAATTGTACTCCTTAGTCGAAAGAGGCTATTGCAAATTCATAATTTGCAATAGCCTCTTTGCATACATTACAGCATTTCTTTTCTTAATTCTTCCGGACTCTTTGCGCTTAGGTAAACTGGTGCAATATCAAAAACTGTCTTGCATCCTTTATGTCCCTCTTTCTTTAATCGATATGCAGCTCTAGCATATGCGACTAATACAGAAGCAGTAAACTCTGGGTTGGAATCTAGTTTAAGTGAATATTCTATAATATGAGAATTTTCTTCCTCCCAACCAGTCTTTCCACTACGGATAACAAAACCACCATGAGGAATTCCACTATGATGTTTCTTTAATTCGTCTTCGGTAATAAAATGAACTGTTGTATCATAATCAGCAAAGTAGTTTGGCATTGTCTTAATATCCTGCTCAATTTTTGCTAAGTCTGCTCCCTCTTCTGCTACTACAAAACACTCTCTCGTATGTTTTTCTCTCGTAGTTAATTTAGGATTTTCACCACTTCGTACTGACTCTAAAGCTTTTTCAACAGGTATGGTATATTGCTTTCCATCTTTCACACCTGCTACACGGCGGATGGCATCAGAGTGGCCTTGGCTAACTCCCTTACCCCAGAAAGTATAATCAGATCCATTTGGTAAAATTGCGTTCGCGTACAAACGATTTAGGGAGAACATTCCTGGATCCCAGCCAACTGAGATGATTGCTACATTTCCATTCTCCGCTGCTACCTTATCCACCTCATTAAAATGAACTGGTATATTAGCATGGTTATCAAAACTATCTACGACATTAAAATATTTTGCATATTCTGGTGTTTGTTTTGGTAAGTCAGTTGCACTACCCCCACATAAGATTACAACATCCATCTCATCCTTCATATTCGCTATTTCATCCACATGATAAACCTTCGCAGTTTCTGTTAAGATGTTAACATCCTGTGGTTGACGACGAGTAAAAACAGCAACTAACTCCATATCATTATTCTGCTTGATAGCACATTCTACCCCGCGTCCTAAATTTCCATATCCGATAATACCTACTCTAATTGACATATCTTTCTCTCCTTTCGTATCTTTATATTTGTCAAAAGTAAAAAGTAAACTTACCTATCTTTTGCTAAATCAAATTTGGCTTCTTTCTTCAACATGCATCTCAATCTCTTAAGTCTTAAGAGCATTGAAATTACCACGTAAAATTGTATCAGATTAATTAAAATCATGCAATGAAATTTCTTAACACATTCTTTATTTTCTCATTATATTATCAAAATTATCCTGTACTATCTCAAGGTTTTGGAATAACCTTTCGATTGTTTGTTTTGCTTCATTTAACTAGAACTTTATATAATTAACTCTATTAATTTAAACTCTAAGCATATGGCTTAAATTAAAGTATATAAGGTAAATTCTTTAAGCGTATCGAATACTATCTAAACTGTATGAGTTACAATCATAGACGTATGAGATACAATCATAGACGTATGAGATAAAATCTTTGAGCGTACGAGAATATCTTTGAGCGTATGTCAAAAAATCTTTATATTTTTTAGTAGAAAATAATTAAATCGGTACAATATCTGAGATTTTTATGTTATAGTAAATTCGATATCTATCATAATCATCTATTATATTATTCATTTTTAAATGGATCAGCTTGATATAATAGATGAATGACACCATGTTACAGCAAAATTTTATATTTATAGTAAAGGGAATTCTTATGATAAAACAAATTATATGGAATACACAAACAACTTACTACATAGCAAATGACGATATTTCAATTTGGCTAAATCCATCTGATGGAATGAATTTATACGAAATCAAACACAAAGAAAAACCACTTGTTAAGTTTTACGAAGACCGTTTAAATGATGATAAAACATGTAGTGTAATGACATTATTTCCAACACCAAATCGTATCCGTGACGGTGTTTTTATCTTTGAAGGCAAAAAGTATCAAGGCAAAAACCATGGCTTCATAAAGCATGCACCATTTACAGTTACGAAAGTTTTAGATACAAAATACGGTGGTACTATTAAAGCAAAACTAGTAATATCACCAACGGAAGATAATGTTTATTATCAATCGTTTCCATTTTCTTGTACCTTAACCTTACAAATTACATTAGATAAAAACACGATTTCCTACAAATACAGCATAAGTAATCATGATAATAAAACGCTCCCATATGGATTAGCAATTCATCCTTTTTTTGAAAAGCAAGAAGACGATGTCACCATTCAAGTCTTTGCTGATTCTTATATGGAAAACGATTCCCATCAGTTACCAACAGGAACAATTCTTCCATCCATTGGTGAGTTTGATCTAAAAAAACCAACTCATGTAAACTCGTTATGTCTTGATCATGTATATACAAATATTAGTGCACAACCATGTGCAGTAATTGAGTATTCGGATAAAACTGTGACCTTACAAGCCAGTGAAGAATTCAAGAAACTTGTTGTATATACACCAGTAAACAGTCCTTTCTTTTGTTTGGAAAATCAAACTTGTTCTACTGATGCTATTAATCTGTATCATAAAGGATTTAAAGAAGAATCCAGCCTTATCTGCTTAAAACCACAGGAAGAGAAAGAAGGAGAAATTCAGATTATTATAACAGCAAAAGAATCATAGAAACTTTTAGGGAAACTATTCTATCACTCCAATACTTCTCACAATACTTCAAAAGGAGAAACAAATATGGTAACGGAAAATAAATACTTCTCTGATGTTGAAACAATTTTGTCACATCGGTATGACAATGATGCAGACTTTTGGGCTAACCCCGATAAGCGTTTGTTAAAAGGGGCACCTTTTACAACCATAGAATGTCCTTACTATTTGATAGAACTTGGAGTATCTCCTGATGATCCAGTTATGAAAGAAACAGCCAATCTACTTCTTAGTGTGTGGCAAAAAGATGGGCGTTTTAGAATATCCCCTAATGGAAGTATATATCCTTGCCAAACAATTGCTGTGGCACGTGTGCTTAGCTCTATGGGATATGCTAAAGATAAGAGGCTAGAGGTAACTTTTCAGCATCTTCTTCATACTCAATATACAGATGGCGGATGGCGTTGTAATAAGTTTTCTTTTGGACATGGCCCGGAAACTAAATATTCAAACCCCAATCCTACACTTATTGCGCTTGACGCATTTCGATACACAGACTACCTTAACAAAGAACCTGCTCTTGAAAAAGCGGTGGAATTTTTGCTTGAACATTGGAGTATAAAGGCTCCTATCGGTCCATGCCATTATGGAATTGGAACGCTCTTTATGCAGGTCGAATTTCCATTTCGTAATTATAATCTCTTTGAATATGTCTACGTTTTATCTTTTTTTGATAAAGCAAAAAAGGATAGCCGATTTCTTGAGGCATTTGAGATACTAAAAAACAAAACAATAGATGGACAACTCATCGTGGAACGTGTTGAAATTAGCCAAACTATCTTTCTGCGAAAAGGGAAAACCAAGTGAATTAGCAACGAAACGCTACAACGAGATCTTGATTAATTTATCTATGATATAAGGTATGCTCTTTATACTCTATTTTGTTATAACATAAATGAGGTTATCACAACATAAATATACGTTGTGATAACCTCATTGAAAGAAATAAACCTCTATCTATTCACTTGCCATACCTTTTAGTACCTTATAGAGAAGTCGATACAGTTCTTTTGCTTCTTCCGGTTCTAGTTTCATACACTTTCCCATTTGTACTGGGATTGTTGCCGCTTCTTCCTTTAGTTTTTCACCTTGCAATGTCAAGGAAACAAGTAAGGTTCTTTCGTCTTCTTTGGATCTCTTCCTAGTTATATATCCTTTAACCTCTAACTTTTTTAAAACAGGAGTCATTGTTCCAGAATCAAGATACAGGTACTCACCAAGCTCTTTTACGTTTAACTCCTTTTTCTCCCACATCACCATCATAGTGATATACTGAGTATAGGTAAGATCTATATTATCTAAGAATGGTTTATATAATCGTATAACCTCTTTTGAACAGGCATAAAGTGGAAAGCACAATTGATTTTCTAATTTTAACTGACTATATTCTTCAAACATGGCTTAGCTCCTTCATAGTTTATCATGTACTATTTAATTTACCACTTTTTTGGTACTTGTTCAATTGCTATATTTTTGCATAGCATTTAAGCTATCATCTTTTATAACAACTCTTTCACTTTCTCTTCTACAATAGCAAGGTCTACCATAGGCTCCAATCTCTCTACTACATTTCCGTTACGATCCACTAAAAACTTAGTAAAATTCCACTTTATATCAGGTTCCTTCTTATAATCTGGATTTGTTTTACTAATTACTCCATCTAGTATTGTAGTCATTTCATTGTTAGGAACAAAACCATTGAATCCTTTCTCTTTCACTAAGTATTGATATAATGGGATCGCATTCTCTCCATTGACATCCACTTTAGAAAACTGTGGGAATGTAACACCAAATTTCGCATCACAGAAGCTCACAATCTCCTTATCACTTCCTGGGGCTTGATTACCAAACTGATTACACGGAAAATCTAGTATAACAAAACCATCTTTCTCATACTTTTCATACAAATCTTGTAACTTACTATACTGTGGAGTAAATCCACATTGTGTAGCACTATTCAAAATAAGGAGTACCTTCCCCTTATATTCCTCTAACGATATCTTCTTTCCTTCTACTGTACGAACTTCAAAATCATAAATATTCATAATTTCCTCCTATCCTGTAAACTGAGACTTCTTTAGTCTCTTTTGTTTTACAATGGTACACGCAAAGCGTATATCCTAATGTTTACACTAATGTTATTTGTTATGGTGTCTCTTTTTTATTAAAATGTAGCATGGTATTTGATATTAACTCATACATGCTTTGCTTTTGTTTAATTGAATAGTATTTTTTTTGTTTCATTTTATTCAATTATTTGTATATTCAAATATTTTACTTATTCAATTATATTTTATTCTATTTAATTGTATACAATCTTTATAACTACATTGTATACAATTAAAATTAACTTGTCAATAGCAATATTGTGATATCTAAAATTAAATAACAATATTGTAATATTTAAAATTAAATATTTTACCTATATGTAAAATAATAGATTTACATTATCTTTCCTAATCAGAAACGATTTATAATACCTCTATCAACAATAATGTTCGACGACGTTTCAATAACTAAGGACCACTAAAAAAGAAAAAGCGTCACATCAATTGTGACTGCTTTTTCTAATAAAATAATTTTATATTATATTGAGTACTTTTATCGGTAATCTTTCCTTTTATCTCTTTGTTATGATAAATCTAGGAGTATACATTAAAATATAAAACCTTCTTAAATTATAATATAGTATCTCCCATTACCATGCTTATAAAGTCCTCCATTAGAGATTCACCTAGATCTCCATCTTCTCTACTCCATACCGATACTTTCTTATTCTCTGCTTCTTTTTGCCCTATGATTAAAACATACGGAACTTTATCAAGTCTTGCTTCCCTTATTTTATACCCTAATTTTTCACTACGATTATCAAGACTCACTCGAATACCATGTTGTTTTAATTCCTTAAGAACGAGATGAGCGTAGTCATCAAACTGATCTGAAACGGTTAATACCTTTACTTGTACTGGTGCTAGCCAAGTTGGAAATTTACCTGCATAATGTTCAATTAGTATGCCAAGGAATCGCTCAATGGAGCCAAAGATAACACGGTGAATCATAATAGGGCGATGTGGTTCTCCGTCCGCACCTATATATTGCACACCAAATCGAAGCGGTAATTGAAAATCTAATTGAATACTTCCGCACTGCCATGTTCTACCGATGGAATCCTTTAGATGAAAATCAATTTTAGGCCCGTAAAATGCACCATCACCCTCATTAACCAAGTAAGATAACTTCATTTCTTCCAACGCTATTTTTAATGCATTTGTGGCAAGTTCCCAATCCTCTAAAGATCCAATGCTGTTTTCTGGACGTGTTGATAACTCTACATGATAGGAAAAACCAAATTTTTTGTAGACTTCATCAATAAGACGAACCACGCCTTTTATCTCCTCTGTTATTTGTTCCTTTGTCATAAAGATGTGTGCATCATCTTGAGTAAAGCAACGTACTCTCATAAGTCCATGCAGTTGTCCTGACTTCTCATGGCGATGAACCAATCCTAACTCACCCAATCGAATTGGTAGCTCTTTATAGGAACGAGGTTTGCTTTGATACACAAGCATTCCACCAGGACAATTCATTGGTTTTATAGCAAATTCTACATTATCAATCATTGTTTGATACATGTTTTCTTGGTAGTGATCCCAATGCCCTGAAGTTTCCCATAGTTTCCGATTTAGCATCATTGGTGTTGATACTTCCACATACCCCTCCCTCTCATGAAGTTTTCTCCAATACTCCAGTAAAAGATTCTTTAGAACCATACCTTTCGGTAGGAAGAATGGGAATCCAGGCCCTTCCTCAACAAAGGTAAATAACTCAAGTTCTCTACCGAGTTTTCGATGGTCTCTAAGTTTTGCCTCTTCTAGTTGCCCTAGATACTCCTCAAGGTCACATTTTCGTGGAAATGAAATACCATAAATTCTTGTAAGCATTTTATTTTCTTCATTTCCTTTCCAATAAGCACCTGCAACCTGAGTCAATTTGAAAGCTTTAATATAGCTTATATTACTAAGGTGTGGTCCTGAACACAAATCAACAAATTCACCTTGTTCAAAAAAGCTTATAATAGCATCAATTGGCAACTCCCTTAGTATTTCTAATTTATAAGGTTCCTCCTTTTCCTCAAGGTAATGTAATGCTTCTTCTCGATCCATTAGTAACGGTTGAACTACCAAAGATTCCTCAATGATTGCCCTCATCATATCCTCTACTTTTTGAAGATCCTCTGCTGTAAAATTAAAGTCAAACTCAAAATCATAGTAAAATCCATGTTCAATCGAAGGTCCAATCGCACATTTAGTTGTTGGATATAAGCGTTTTACTGCTTGTGCTAATACATGCGCTGTTGTATGCCAGAATGCCTCTCTTCCTTCTGATTCCTCAAATCTTCGTTCCAAAATGGAACCATCCTTTCGTATTACTTTCATTTTCAATGCTCTCCTTTCAATATTTGAATAAAAAGCATAAGAAAAGCACCCAAAAGAGCGTGTTAATTCACCTACTCTTAAGGGTGCAAATAATCTTACTGCACGGTTCCACCTTAACTTTTCACTTCAGATTCTATCAAATCCTATCCTTTAACGCAGGCATACGGTAGCACTTACTACGATTCAGCGCTACAGCTCTGGAATGGTTTTCGTCTATCTTCCATCATAAAAAACTTCCACCTAATGTTTTTCTCTCTGTATGTTTCCGATAAACTACTCTTTCCGTCATTGCTTTTCTTATGCTATTGAAGTTATTATAATGATGAAAATCCTATCTGTCAAGAAAACTTTATTTTTACAAGAAACCCATTTTAACAAGATACTCTTTTCATAGTTAAGTTCATTTTATTAAAATACTTTTATGAAGGGATACTCATTTTCACAGCATATTTTATATTTATAGAATCCTTCCTATTCACAATTACTCCATTTAAGAAGAAACAAATCCATACCTAAATTCTTTTTACATTCCATCGAACAAATAACAGAACACTAAAGTTTAAGATTGCAGTAAGTAATAAAATCACAACTAATGGTATACCACGTTCTATCATTTGCCCATATAACAATTGCCCTGGTGCAACACTAATTGTAGCAATCGCTGTGGAAAATGCACTCACTTTACCCAGTTTATCCTGCGGTATTACTTGTTGAATGTAGGAAAGAGAAATAACATTTGAAATTCCTAGAGAAAAGAAAGTCACCATACCACAGATTGCAAAAACAACGACTACTAGCCATTTATGTTCCATAAAAAGAGTCATACCTGCCATAAGGAGAAAGCAAGGTACCATCGGTATTAACGTAAGGTGAAGCCGTTTCATAGAGAAATAGTTCGGTTTCATTGTAATAATAAGTCCACCTAGAATCATACCAAGTACAATAACTCCTTCCATCGTTCCATAAACACTAGAAGGCATTGCTAGTGATACGTTAATAACAAATGGTGCAACAATTGTAAAGGCTGGAGAAAAACTAATATTAGATAACCCATAGGAACCTATTGTTGCAAGTACAACTTTTTTCTCTTTCTTAAGATATTGAAAGGTGTGCCCCATTTCCTTAACTGACTGCCAATACGAGAAACGATGCTTATCTACGTTCGTAATATCTGGAATATTTAAAAAAAGCTCTAAAATTGCGGAGAGAAAAAAACTAATTCCATTGATAATTACAATAAAGGTAATTCCAAATATACCATATAATATACCTGCAAGAATAGGACCAAGAAAGTTTGCTAAGGACCCAACTTGAGAAACAATACCATTGGCACGCATCAACTCATTCTCTGAAACAACTTGTGGCAATACAGCAGATACTGATGGTGCATAAAGCGTATATGTGACAGAAAGTAGAAACATAACGATTGCGATGATTGCTGTTGAATCCTTTCCTGTTAGGAGAAAGACTGCATATATCCCAATGATTGCACTACTAATAAAATCAAGCCAAACCATAATTTTTTTACGATTTACACGGTCAGCTAACACTCCTGCGATTGGTGCACAAATTACATAGGGTAGCATAGAAATTGCCAATATATTTGCAAAGATACCCGCACTTCCCGTTACCTCTAACAGATACAACGACAAACTAAATCGCTGAATTGCACTACCGAATAAGGATATAATTTGCCCAATGACTATAATAATAAAATTTTTACTTTTCATGTTTATTCCTTTGTTCTATTTCATACTCTTGTATTTGAATTACTTTTTATCTTAGCTTGGTAGCTTAAATTGATATCTTACTTCACAATTTATCTCTTTCATTTATATTTACAGTTTTGTATAATATTTTTTGGTAATATCATTTTGTGTAACATTTTTGAGTGATATCATTTTGTTTTATATTTTTTCGGTAAATGTCTACCCGATTTATTTAAGTAATTCAAAATCCGTACAAATAGGATACTCACCATTTTCACTCATCTGAAGGTTTGCTTCAATCTCATATAATATACGAAGGTTTTCTTTCGTAATTACCGCTTTGGGAGCCCCTTCAAATACCAATTTTCCTTTCTTCATTCCTATAATGTGATCAGCAAATTTTGCAGCGTTATTTAACTCATGGAGAACAATCACGATGGTTGTCTTATTCTCTTGGTTTAATTTCTTTAATAACTGAAGTATCTCTAACTGATGTGACATATCTAGATAAGTGGTAGGTTCATCTAAGATAAGAATCTCAGTTTCTTGTGCCAAAGCCATTGCAATCCAAGCTCGTTGACGCTGTCCACCGGATAAAGATTCTACAAAACGGTCTTTTAGTTCCATAATTCCTGTGGACTTCATAGCCCAGTCAATTACTTCTAAGTCATGAGCTTTCAAACCACCAAGTGGACTTTGATAAGGAAACCTTCCGTAAGCAACTAATTCCTTAACCAATAGCCCAGAAGGTACTGAAGGACTTTGTGGTAGAACTGCCATTTTCTTTGCAAGTTCTTTTGGGGCTTGATTTTTAATCTCAGTACCATTGATGATGATTTCACCTTTGCTTGGTTTTAAAATACGGGCAATGGTTTTTAAAAGAGTCGATTTACCACAACCATTAGAACCAATAATCATCGTGATTTTATCTTTTGGTATGGAAAGATTCATAGAAGGAATCACCACCGTATGGTCATAACAAACCTTTAAGTCTTTAATCTTAATATCTTGTTTTTCTGTCGGTTGTTTCATTCATTGTCACCTCTACTTTTCTTTCATCATCAAATAAATAAAATATGGAACACCGATTACTGATAAGGTTATACCTACCGGTATTTCCAATGGAGTAAATAAATTTCTCGATGCAGTGTCAGCAATTAAAATGAGACAGCTGCTAATTAACGCTGCGATAGGAATTAACTTTCGATGTTTCGGTCCAACAAGTCTTTTCCCTATGTGCGGACCCAAAAGTCCCAAAAATGCAATATTACCAGCAACAGAAGTAGCAATTGCAGATAATGCTACTGCAAATAATAAAAATACTCTTGTCTCTCTTGCAACCGAGACACCAAGTCCTGTCGCTAGTTCATCCCCAAGAGCTAACACATCAAGAGTCTTACACTTGTAATATACAATTGCAAATAAAAAAATCACTACTGGTGCTAATATTTTAAAATATATCCAACTGCTCCCCCACAAACTGCCGCTAATCCATGTCAAAGCTTGATTATAATCTCCTTTTGACATATTAAGCTGATAAAGGGTTATGATAGCATTGATTCCCGCATTAACGCCGATTCCCACTAATATTAGCCTTGTTGGTTTCACACCTTTTCTATAAGATAGAAAGTAAATAAGTAAACTAACAAGAAGCGCTCCTAGGAAGGAAACAAGCGGCATAAGGTAAATAGTACTTAAGGATAGGGCATTATAATAAGCAGAACTTTTCATTGAAATTAAGATTACAACTGCAAGAGCTGCACCAGCATTAATACCAATCATTCCAGGCTCAGCTAGAGGATTTTTCGTAACCCCTTGTAAAATACACCCTGCGGTAGAGAGAGCAATTCCAACAAATACTGCGACACAGATTCGCGGCAAACGAAGATCAAAAACAACTACATTTTGAGCTTTCGTTCCATTCCCTGATAACGTATTTAATACTTCACTTATGGTCATAGAGTAGGAACCTGACATTAAAGCAATCAGTACTGCTAGAAGAAGTACCGTAAAACCAAGAAAAAACACATATGCCACTCTATTTTTCATTAGCTATTCTCCTTCCGTACCAGATATAAAAACATTGGCACCCCAAGTAATGCGGTAAATAAACCAATTGGTGTCTCATATGGAAGATTTACCATACGTGCTGCTATATCCGCCCAGATAAGTAAGGCACTACCGAATAAAAAAGACAATGGCATCAGCCTACGATAATCATTGCCAACGATCTTTCGTAAGATATGTGGGATGACAAGACCTACAAACCCTATATTTCCGGCGGTTGCAACACAGACAGCACACATTGGTATCAATAACAGAATTGTTGTGATTCGTACTTTTGTTGGATTCACACCAAGCCCTACAGATACTTCTTCACCAAGACTTACAATATTAATTTTCTTTGACATGGTAAGTGCGATGATAGTACATATGCCACCTACAACCAGTAACAGTATCACATTCTTCCATGTGGCAGTTCGAAACCCACCAGCGATCCAAAACGCTAATTCTTGTGACCTGTTTCCTAGTAATGCGATTACGGATGCCATAGATAGAAAAAAGGTACTAAGAGCAGTTCCAGCTAATAACAATCGAGATATACTCATGTTAGCTGCCTTTTGCATGCTAAACAATAGCACCATAATTCCAGAACCAAAAGCCCCAACTAATGCTGCAAACGTATTTCCAGTTATACCAAAGACAGAACTACTTACTGTTGCAATTGCTACCGAAAGAGTAGCTCCTTGTGTCATTCCCATCATAGAAGGTTCTGCAATGGGATTCCTAGTTACCCCTTGCATCATAGCACCAGCAATTGCTAGAATTCCACCAACGAGAGCTGTACTAAGGGCCCTCGGTAGTCGTCCATTGCGCACTAACTGCATATCCATCACATCTTCAAATGCAAAGATGCTGTCAAATACCGTTTTAAATGATATATTTTTTGCTCCAACACAAGTGGCAACCATAAGACCGGTTGCCACTAATGTAAAACCTATACATGTTATTAGTATCAGTTTTTTCTTCATGTAATTATTTCTCCATAAGACCTGTCACTTCATCTAAGAATAAAAGACGGCCAATTGAACTATATCCAATATTAAAGTAAGGGCTAGAAGGTAATTCCACCACATTTCCATTCTTTACTGCTTCTATGCTATTATAGATTGGACTCTCCTTTAACAGTGCCATATCCTCTTCTGTACCAATAGCAAAGATATAATCTGCATCTATCGATGCTAAACCTTCATATGTTACCACTGGTAAACTTATATTTTCCTGCTCTGGCAATCCCTCTGGTCGAGCTAATCCCATATCATCATAGAAAATACTACCAATTCCTGCTTTATCAAAAATAAATATTTGTCCACCGCTTGCTAAGAAAGCTAAATAAGTCGTATCTTCACCGTAAGTCTCTTTAATTGTCTGTCCAACATTTTTCGCTTTCTCTTCGTATTGCTCCATCCATTTATTTGCTTCTTCCGTCTTATTCATAATCTCAGCAACAGTAAGTACATCCTCTTTCCAGTCCGTTTGAGCTAACTCAATCATAACTGTAGGAGCAACTGCAGATAACTGCTCATACATTTTTTCTTGTACTGATGATATAATAATTAGGTCAGGGTCTAAAGCAATAATGGACTCAATATCCATCGTATCTTGCATACTATATCCAAGTATTTCAGCCCCTTCTAATACATCTTCTAAGTAGGTTGGAAACTTAGTATAGTCATAAGCATCTGAATTTGCTGTACCAATAACAGAATATCCAAGAATGGATAAGATATCACTATTACCACTTACATCGACAATTCTTTGAGGATTCGCTGGAATCTCAATTTCACCTCTTGCATCAGTAATTGTAATAGTTTCCTTGGACTGATTATCACCTTGGTTATTATTTTCATTTTCAGAATTGTTCTGATTCTGAGTTTGTTCCTGATTCTGATTGTTATTTGTGTTATTATTATCTCCCTCTGTCTTTTTACCACAGCCAGTTAACACCATTGCTGCAACAAGAGCAAGAACAGCAGTCTTTTTTATCAATCCTAACTTTTTCATTGTATATTATCTCCTTCTAATCCCATGTTCGTTAGCTTCGACTAACCGATGGTGCTATTGTATATGAGATTCATTCTCATTTCAATAGTTGCACCTATAATGATTATTTATACACCCTTTATAATAATTTTATTTTCATTTTCTACATGAATTCCTTGAAAATGCATACTTTATTGCTTATACTATAAACAAAATCAAAATTGAGAATGATTTTCATATAAGGAGAACAATCAAAATGCTCGTTAAAACCATGCAGGAATTTCAGTCTGAAGTCCTAAGGCAACTACAGTTCCAGCCTTTTCCTCAAAAAAATTATATTTTATTCACCAACCCAAAACATCCAGAGCATGGCTTCTTTATTAAATATACTCGGAAAGACTATTATGAGTTTGGTATCGCTGACTATACAATACCTAAAGATTTTAAAATATCATTCTATAATACAAATAAAATGATGCGTTTTGGTACTGTTTATGCAGGAGAAACTAAATTTCATCTGGAAGATAAACCTGTTTCTTCCTTTACTCCCTCTTCTTTCTTTGTAGTAGAAGAATCCTTACGAGGAGAACAAGAATGGAGAAAGGGACAACATTTTCATGGTGCTGAAATAACAATTCATGAAAAATATTTTACAGAAGTTATAGAGCCTAATTATCCAGACTGTATTACAATGAAGGATATAATAATAAATCATACGTATCGCTATCTTCCACTTGACATCGTAACTATCATTCAACAACTACAAAGTCTTTCACAAAAAAATTTATTAACTCCTATTTATCTAGAAAGTAAGTTACTTGAGTGTATCGCTGTACTAAGCAACGAAGTCTTAAATGAGACAGAGAATGCTTTTACAAATCAATTGCAGTATAGAGAGATTTCGATAGGAAAAAACCGACGTAGTAGATTGACCTCCTATGATATCAGAGCAATACAAAAAGCCCATGATATACTGACCGAAACAGCTGCTAATCCTCCTACTATTGCGGCTTTAAGTAAGATGGTAGTATTAAATGAGCAAAAACTAAAAGCTGGATTTCTTTTGCATTATCATATGACGATTGGGGAATATACAACTTCGATACGAATGACAATTGCAGCAAACTTATTGTCAACAACAGACATGTCAATTGAAGAAATATCAGAAAAAGTAGGTTACCATTATTGTGGCAATTTTACAAAAAGCTTTAAAAAATTTTATGGTAAAACACCACTACAATTTAGAAGACATAGTTAAAAAGCCATAGGAAATGAACTTCCCATGGCTTGATTCCGATAAATATACATGATATTATGCAGATTCGTCTATCTTAGACAGAATCAGTTCTTTTGTTTCCTCTATCTCTAACCCAAGAGAAAGTGCTAGCTCTCCATATAAACTATTTTCTGCCATATAGTAGTACTTTTCATCTCTTGCGGGCACCTTTTTTCCATCTGCTAATTTTGCTTTACTGCTTAAATAAAGTGATTTCACAATCTTTAGCAATTGTTTGCAATCACACTCCTTGATTGCTTCCTTGTATTCCATTTCTCTTCCCTTCTCATCATTTGCCCATAAACAATCAATAGTTTGAATGCTATTTAGTAAAGATACTGCTTCTTGCTTTGTTAAGATTGAACGCATCTTAACTTTCTGATTATCCGTTGGAGTAAATATTGTACTTCTGTCAGAGTAAAAAGGACGAAGAGTATAATATATTCTATCTTTGGGTACAACTTTTGTTTCTATTTCACCGATATTCTCAACAACACATACACCATTCATACCGTAAATAATATAATCACCGACTTGAAACATCCATATCCTCCTTTCATTTCTATACTGTTGCTAAAACCTACTTATTGTTATACGACTCTTCCCTTATCTATATCTTATCAGAATTTTTCATTTTATGTAAGCTATTTTTATAATATAATGTATTTTTGGTAATTTTATTGTAATACTTGTGTAACCCAAGACTTTGTACAGAGCCCCAAAATAAGCAATAAAGCCAAAAAAAACGGATATAATACTGTTTTATACTACAGTTTTATATCCGTTACTAATTCTTTCAACAAGCACTTTTATTTACTACGTACCCTTAGTTCAACTCTCCACCTTCAACTACGAGGTTCTCAGGATCTATAGTATCACCATACACTGGCTTTAAAGTTTCCTCAAAGTTTTTATGGAAGAACTCCTCCTCCGCCAATGATTTGATTTCATTGTTAATCCACTCTAATAATTCAGTATTTCCTTTTTGTACTGCTGGAGCAATGGTATCAATATTACCAATAGACTCTATCCCTACGGAAAAACCATTATTTTGCAATGCCCATGCAAGCACTTCCGTATTGTCGGTTGAGAAGGCATCTCCTCTTCCATCTAACAACGCATCATATGCTTCTTGGTATTCATCAAACTTTAACAATTTGATATCGGAATGATTCTCCATAAAATAGGTCTCTGCAGTTGTTCCCTTTACCACAATTAAAGTCTTATCCTTTAACTGATCTACATCAGTTATTAATGCATTATCTGGAGATACTACACCAAGTGCAACCTTCATATATGGAAGTGCAAAATCTACTTGCTTACTACGATCCTCTGTTACAGTAAAATTTGCTAAGATGATATCAACTTTTGCAGATTTTAAGTATTCCACACGGTTTGCTGCTTCTACATAGACAAATTCAACCTTATCTTCACTTCCTAATAAATCCTGCCCAATACGTTTTGCAAAATAAACATCATACCCTTTCACATCACCAGTGGAGTCCACATATCCAAAAGGATTTTTATCACTAAACACACCAATTTTTATGGTTCCATCTTGTTTGATTTCCTCTAATGTCCTTGCTTTTGCTGTTGCTCCAGTATTCGTCTCTTTTACCTGTCCACAGCCAGTAAAGAGCCCTGCTACCATTGTCAGTGTTAAAATTGCTCCAAAAATCTTTTTTTTCATAAAATCCTCTCTTCTGACGCTTCGCGTCTTATATTATTAATAGCATCTTTGCGCTATAAACCAAAATTAATAGTAAAACAAACTTTTACTGAAAATTCGTTTAACTTCCTATCCTTTAATCAAACATTTTTTATATTTATATAATTATTTAATTCAAATGATTTTAAATTTAAATCGCTTCATAGTGAAATGTATTTAAAAACTGTTTCGCACGCTCGGATTTTGGACAAGTAAAAAACTCCTGTGGAGTACTTTCTTCTACGATAACTCCCTCATCCATAAATATAACTCTGTCTGCTACTGCTTTGGCAAATTCCATCTCATGGGTTACGATTACCATGGTGTTTCCCTCTTTTGCTAGTTCTAACACTACCTGTAATACTTCTCTTACCATCTCCGGGTCTAGTGCAGCCGTAATTTCATCTAAAAGTAATATCTCCGGATGCATCATCAAAGCACGAACAATTGCAACCCTTTGCTTTTGGCCACCGGATAATTGTCTTGGATAAGCCTCTTTCTTTTCTAAAAGGCCAACTCTATCAAGGAGAGCTTCTGCCTCAATCTCTAGCTCTTTTTTAGCTCTTTTTTGAACCTTTAACGGTGCCAAAAGAATATTCCCTATAATGTTTTTATGTGGGAAGAGATCATAGCTTTGGAATACCATTCCGATTTTTTGTCTGATTTCATGTACGTTTTTTTCATTTCGACTGATGGCTTGATCTTTAAACTGTATTGTACCTGAGTCTATCGCCTCTAACATATTTAAACATCGTAAAAATGTGCTTTTCCCACATCCGGAAGGTCCAACAATTACAACCACCTCTCCTTTGTTAAGAGAAAAGGAGATATCCTTTAAGACCGGTTTATTCTTATCATATGACTTTATTAAATGTTCCACCTTTAAAATCTGTTCTTGTTTCATCATTTTCTCAATCCTTTAACTTTTTTTCTAATAGAGCGGATGCCATGGAAAACGGGTAGCAGACGGCAAAATACAATAGAAAGATAGTACCATACACCCATAGAGCTGCTGTTGGGGTCGTATACCTTGAAGCATCAATGATCTGTTTTCCAACCTTTACTACTTCAACAACTCCAATAAGAACAACAAGGGATGTAGTCTTAATCATTCTTGTCAGTAAGTTCATTAAGGATGGAAGTAATCTTCTCACTGTCTGTGGTATAATAAGGTACCAATATACCTGAATTTTTGTCATTCCAAGACCAAAACCACTTTCATACTGATGCACTGGAATGGAAATCAACGCACTTCTCACAAGATCTCCCATTTCTGCTGCTCCCCAAAATGTAAATACAATTACTGCTGCCATTCCTCCAGAGAGGTTCAACCCCAAATGCTTTGCTGCACCAAAGTAGACTAAAAATAGCAATACCAGTTGGGGCATTATCCTAACAGTTTCAAGATAAAGTCTAGAAAAGAATCGTATTATTATATTCTTACTGGTCATTATTACTCCAAATAGGATACCTAGAACAACTGATAATCCCATAGCGATAACAGAAATACGAAGGGATACCCATAGCCCCTCTAATAATCTTAAAAAGTTAGTTCCCTGAAACAGGACTTGTATTCCCGAATCCTGCATAGCGGACCCTCCTTTCTATCCATGTACAGATGAGAGATATTGGTAGTAATATAATCAAATATGCAGTAACCAACATAAAAAGCGCTTCATCTGTTTTATAGTAAATTCCAATTAAATCTTTTGCTACATACATTAAGTCTGCTAATGCCACTGCACTAAATACCGAAGTTTCTTTTATCAAAAAGATAATATTTACACAGAAGACCGGAACAGAGGTTGCGATTGCTTGAGGAAGTACAATGTGTAAAAAAACTTGCCTCTTAGTAAATCCAAGACTTAATCCAGACTCTGTTTGAATCGGTGCCACATTGTCTATACCTGTTCGAAATGCTTCCGCCATATAACTTCCTCCCTGAAATGCAAGACCAATGATCGCACAACTTTCTGAACTAAGCACGATACCGACTTTCGGAAGCCCAAAATATAAAAAGAACAGTTGAATTAATAATGGTGTATTTCTAGAAATTTCAATGTAGATGTTTACTATCGACTTAAGTATTGGTATCTTCAAGGTCTTAATAAGACTACAAATAAGACCTATCACAATGGCTAATACTATTCCTATTAGCGATATCCTCATTGTCATCTTCGCCGCTTCTACATACATCGGTATATGACTCTTCATAAACTCAAAATCCATGTTTAAATCCCTTCTTTTCATCCTTTTGATACCTTAACAGACCATTGATTAAACTCTATATCATATGCATCGGGTATTAGCACATATGTATTCGAATCTCTAAGGCACAAAATCTGTTTCATAAAATCCTTTATTCCGGCGCTTTCACACCGTTTCATATTAATTCCAGCTTAAGTCCAAACAGAGTTTGCTAAATAAACTGCTAATTTTTCAAACTATACGCTTTCGGTAAAAAACGAACCTTTCTATTTTCCTATCATCAATATTTATTCAAAAATAAGGAAATTGCTCAAAAAAAGAAGCAGGTACACTCTTTACCTGCTTCTTTCCTCATAACTATATCTTACTTAAGAATCGAAAATCAGATATTAACGTGCACATAAATAAACTGTAGTTTACACTTACAGCAACAACAACACATCATATTCTGATTTGCTTTATTTATGTGGTTCGCTTTCATATCCTTTCTCCTTTCTTTTAATTCATAGTATTCCTACTAATATTATATGATTACTATAATATTATGTGTTCCATTTGTCAATACTTTATTTATATATAATTATTTGAAAACTTAATTCCAAAGCATGAAAGTCCTTTGTACAATATAGTTGAAATATGGTATAATTTTCTTAATACTACATAAGCGAGGATTAAGGAATGGAAAAAAAGAAAAAAAACAGGGTAAAGATACTGTCACTGTTTCTCTCATTAATTATTATATTAAGTATACCAATGACCACACAAGCAGAATCAGGAACAATAACATATGACCCTGTAACTGGAGAAATGAAATTTATAAAATGGGCTCATACAGCAGAGCCATCTTCTGTAACATTTACAATAGATGGAACATCCTTTACTGTACGTACTTACAAGGTTGATTATAAAGACACTATATATGTAAAGGTGAGGGATATTGCAAATGCTTTAAAGAAGACCTCAAAGAAATTTAGTGTAACTGTGAATGCTAAGAAGAAAACCCTGACAATAAAACCGGGTAAGAATTATACCGCAGTAGGCGGTGAGAACAAAAAGAGTGATGGGTATGACTATGAAGCCTCTACTGTTGTAACTTTGTATAAAAATAGCACTAAACAGAGTGCAAAGGTATATACCATCAATAAAGAGCATTATGTAGCTTTAAATACCTTAGCAAAGATAGCAGGTTTTTCAGTAACAAAAAGTGAAGTAAATTATGAATATTTGTATAAGATAGTTACAACCCCAAGTCCTAAATTAACCCCGACTCCTAAATTAACCCCGACTCCTTCCCCAGTATTTACTGTTAATACAACAGGGTTGATCAAGAATCCATTTCCAAATGCAAAAATGATAAGTAGACCTAGAACTGTAGACGATTGTTTAAACATATTGGCTTACTTGATAGTAAATAATCTTATGGAATATTCCTTTAATACTGATGTCTCTTATACCGATGCTCTCAAAGAGGGTGGTCTTTATGACCTATTTCAACAGGCGGCTAATCCAGATGATACACCAGAATTGTTCTATGGTGCAATATGTCATACAGATGTTACAATAAAGAAGAATGGAGCAGGCACAAAGGTAACAGTAAAATTTAGAGGATGGGAAACTCAAACAGTTGATACTTTAGCAAAACTGAATAGTGAATATTTTGCTAAGACACAAACAGTAGTTAAGCAGTTAATAGATAGTGGGAAAATAACAACTTCTATGACTGAAAGAGAGAAAGCATTTACGGTCTTCAAATGGGTAGCTTTAAATGTTTTCCCTGTATCTGATGAATTTGAAGAGTCTCCTACGCGTATGGAAGAAAACAGTTCAACAGGTTATGCTGCTATTGTAGATAGAAATACAACAAGTATTGGCTATACAGCCTTATATAATTTAATGTGCCGTTATTTAGGATTGGCTAATATTAAAACAATGAGGGGGACTTCATTTAATCATCCCCATATGTGGACATTCCAAGAATTAGATGGGAAGAAAGTAATAACAGATGTATATAATGGATTTGCCGATGGACTTGAGTTTATTCCTACTTATTTTGCAATGCACACAATGGAACCAGACTCTTACCACCATTACCTGAAGTGGGATAAAGAAAAATATGCAGACTATATATCCAACTTTGAATATGTGGAAAAATCAGAAGATGAAAGAATTGATGAATGGTATAATGAAAATTTAGATAATGAAGGGTATTACGATACAATAAAATAAAATTTTCAGTAAGCCGAAAAATAGACCGCCTGAGCCTTATAAGCCCGGACGGTCTTTTAATCTAGAACATCCCCTGGTCCTCTTTCATTAGAGGAAGGGGTTTCTTTTTACATTGAAATCCATATATACCGTTATCTATACCAACTGACCCGGATGGTATTGCTCTAAGGTAATTCTTTGAGATGCTGCTTGAACATTAGTTGAATTCTTCATAGCTAATAACAAGCTTAAAATTATAACCCCAACAAGTAACTTACTTAAGTGTTTCTTTGGAAATTCGTTCTTACATATCAATCTCATAATCTCCCTTATCTCTATTTTCTAAATATATTTTTTTATTGATTTACTTTCTCATTGATGTTATAAGCACATTCCTATCATAGCTTTGACATTACATTGTCACTATCGCATTTT
>JAEWHR010000179.1 GCA_023387655.1 Bacillota bacterium | reverse complement strand
ATAAGCAGCCAAGAATAAGTTACTTTACTAATCATGATAGTCAAAATAACTATAACTGTCAACGTGGATAAAAAGCTGTCTTAGACAATAGAAAGAATATTTAAATATAATAAAAAAATATTTTTATCTTAGAATGGAGGTTCCTATGAAAAAGAAAAGAGTCTTATTAACTGGTTCTACTGGAACTATGGGATATTCTGTTCTTAAAGAATTAGTAAAGGAGTTGGACAAATTTGAGCTTATCCTGCTGGTTCGTCAGACGGATGATAAGAAAGGGTTACTACAGCCCTATGAAAAAGAAAGTGGTGTGTGTATATATTGGGGAGACCTGACAAATTATGCAGATGTATTTGAATGTGTCAGTCATGCAGACATTATCTTGCATATTGCTGCTTTGGTTTCACCAGCGGCAGATTATTATCCACTTATTGCAATGCAAATTAATTATGGTTCCACAAAAAATATACTAAACGCAATCAGAGAACAAGATCGTATGGAAGAAGTAAAATTTGTGTATATAGGTACTGTAGCTGAGACAGGGGATCGAATGCCTCCAATTCATTGGGGAAGAGTCGGTGATCCGATAAAACCAAGTATCTTTGATTATTACGCAGTTTCAAAGGTAGCAGCAGAACGAATTGTGATTGAGTCAGGATTAACTTACTGGGTAAGTCTTAGACAAACTGGTATCATGGGAGCGGCGATGAGTAAAATCAATGATCCAATCTTGTTTCATAATGGTCTTAATAATGTGTTAGAGTATGTATCCGATCGTGATTCTGGGAGGTTACTACGAAATCTTTGTTCCAAGGATTATCAAGGGGAATTAAGTGAAGAATTTTGGAACCATATCTATAATATCGGTGGTGGTGAAACTTGCCGTGTTGACACTTATTCGATGTTTCAAGATGTATTTGGTGCGATTGGGATAAGGAATTTAGACTATGTGATTAACCCCAAATGGTTTGCTACAAAAAACTTCCATGGACAATATTTTTTAGATTCGGATAAGTTAGAGGAGTTTCTTCATTTTCGTCAGGATTCCATGCAGTATTTTTATGAGGAATATAGAAAAAATTTGGGGAGAACTGCCTCTGCTTCAAAACTTATTTGTAAGTTGCCAGGTGGTCAGAGGTTAATGGGAGGTATCCTAAAGAAGGTATTTCGGAATATGGCAAGAAAAGAACACGGAACGATACATTTTATAGAGAATAATAGGAAGGATCAGATTGCTACTTATTGGGGAAATAAAAGTAAGTGGGAACAGATACCAGAATCGGTTCATGATCTGGTAAGACCTAAGAATTGGGAGAAAGTAATTGTATTAAACCATGGGTATGACGAAGAAAAATCAAAGAACATGTTAGATATTAATGATATGAGAGAAGCGACAATATTTCGTGGAGGTAAACTAAATTCAATAAGCATGAAACCAGGAGACTTAAGTACTCCGCTTTCCTTTACATGTGCATTTGGACATCTCTTTAAAGCAAGTCCTAAGCTTATATTAGAGGGAGGCCATTGGTGCCCTGTTTGCGAACGTGAAAGTTGGAACTATGGAAGGAGGGCATTGCTAGATCCATTCTTTGCTCAAGTCTGGGAACCACTGCATGATAGGGAGGAGTTACAGAAGGAATATAAAAAGGAAGTAAATGAACTTATGGTTTAAAGAGACTACCCAGTAGAACGATATTATAGGGGGAACGTTCTGCTGGGTAGTATATATACAGTCTATTATATAATGAATTCAACAGTAGTTAAGAGTATTTTTCATAACAGTTGTCAGTTAATCTTGGAAATTAAGGCGAATAAATGATTATGTTCTTGTTACGTTATATCTTTATAACACCAATACCAATCCTTACATTCTAAGCCTTCTCCTGCTGGTTTGTTTTCTCTTTCTACTAATTGTTCATAAGTGGCAGGAGCAGGAACCATAACAGGATCACCAGGTTTCCAGCAGGCAGGTGTAACAACGTTGAATTCATCCGTAGTCTGAAGTGCTTGTAATAAACGAATGATTTCTGCAATACAGCGTCCATTGGTGAGAGGGTAGATTAAGATAGCACGAACAATTTGGTTTGGATCAATAAAATATACATTACGAACAGTTGATGTAGAACTTACATTTGGAGCAATCATTCCGTATAACCGCGCGATATCACCAGAACGATCCGCTATGATTGGGAATGGAATCTGAACACCAGTCGTTAGGTAAATGTTATTCACCCAAGCAAGATGTGATGGGTTACTGTCAATACTTAACCCAACAAGGCTAGTATTTAATTTATCGAATGTTGGGGCATTCTTAGCAAATGCAAGAAATTCAGTAGTACATACTGGTGTGAAATCCCCAGGATGTGAAAATAAAACAACCCAATGTCCTTTATAATCAGACATTTTCATTGGTCCAAAGGTCGTAACTGCTGTGAAATCGGGAGCTGTCATTCCGATACTAAGATGATTAATTTCCAAGGAAGAACCTCCAAAGAATAGCTTATCAGTAATATGATATGCAAAGGATGGGAACCCGTTACAGTAGTCATATAATAATAGCGTATTGACCTATTACAAAAATCCCTTTCGAAATTCTCTTGGTGATGACTTCACCAGCTGTAAAAATACACGATTAAAGGTACGTTGTGTGGCAAATCCGCATTCATATGCTATTTCAGTGATAGTTTTCTCAGTATTTTGTAATAAGTGTTTTGCATAACTAATTCTCAATTCCATCACATAATGCGTTAAAGTACAATGAACACGTTCGGAAAATAACCGTGATACATAAGAAGGATGGAAGCCAAGATGGGTGGCTAAATCCTCCAAAGTAAATTGTTCTAAGTAGTGCGCTTCTACATAATGAAATATGGAAGGAAGGATGTCATCATAAGTAGAGGCTGTTTTATTAGTAAAGCTTGTATTTTTTAAGATAAGTGAGAAAATAACGGAGAGGTAACTTATCATTAGTTCTTGATTTCGGTCATTCTTCCATTCTTCTAATAGCATCTGAATAAAAGGTGTTATTTTTTTTGTTTGTTCCCTTATTAGAAATGGTGTAGTAAATTCTTTTTGAAAATAAGGTTTAAACATTGGAAGCGTACTAGGAGACACTATACAGAGAATGTATTCACAGGATTCCTTAGTCTCATACGAATGTATTGTATTTGGTAAGGCAATCATTATGTCCGAATTCTCTAAAAGAGAGGTTTGCCCATTGCAGGTTGCTAAAACGGCTCCTTTTTGGCAAATAAGTATCTCAATTTCCTTATGTAGATGGGGAGGAAATGTCATATTGGTTCCTTGATATAAATTAAAAGTTCGAGACTTATTTTCATAAAAAAGCTTCACTGCGAATCCTCCATACAATGTTATTTCTTAATGCATATTATATAGAAGTATTCAATGAGTTACAATATCTTATAAGTAAAAATCTGTCTACTTTATTTAAGCTATTTTCTTTTAATTAATTCAGATTATTGCTAAACTGAGAATTAATCAAAGGTAGCAATTACTATATGTATTGGCGTGCAAGGGTTACTATTATAATGAGCTTGCTATAGCGCAGAAAACTAGTTGTATTAATTTGTAGGCGTGCTAAAGCACGCAGATAGGAGATAGGATGAAAAGAGCATTGATAGTTCAAGGCGGTTGGGATGGTCATGAACCAGTTTTAGTTAGTAAGGTATTTCAAAAAATGTTAGAAGAGGAAGGTTTTTTAGTGGAATTATATGATACACTGGAATGCTTTTCGGATGCAGAAAAGTTAAAAGGTTATGACTTAATCGTTCCTGTTTGGACGATGGGAACCATTCCATCTTCTTATGTACATAATGTTTCAGTTGCTGTTGCTTCTGGTACAGGACTTGCAGGGTGTCATGGAGGGATGTGCGATGCGTTTCGTAATGAAGTGGAATGGCAGTTTATGACGGGTGCTCAGTGGGTAGCCCATCCTGGAAATGATGGTGTAGAATATATGGTGCACGTGTCAAATGATGACTACTTTACGAAAGGACTTTCTGATTTTAAAGTTTGCTCTGAACAATACTATATTCATGTTGATCCTGCAATCAAAATTTATGCTACCACCACTTTTCCGGTAGCGGATGGTCCTCATGCTACGAATGGAAAGGTTGAGATTCCTGTTGTATATACCAAGATGTGGGGAGAAGGAAAAGTGTTCTATACTTCATTAGGACATCATGCAGATATTTTTGATATTCCAGAAGCATATGAGATTATGCGACGTGGTTTTTGTTATGCAGCGAGATCGAAGTAATATATCGTTGTTACGTAAACAACCAGTGATTATGTAAACTCAGTCAAAAAAAATATATGAATCGGAGGATATCATGGAGAAAGTTAATGTTGGAATTATTGGATGCGGTAACATTAGTAATATTTATATGCAAAATATCACGAAACTTTTTACGAACTTAAATCTGTATGCAGTTTGTGATTTAGAGGAAGAAAAAGCGAAGATAGCGGCTGAAAAGTACCAGGTAGAGTATGTGTTAACCTACGAAAAAATGATAAGTTCACCAGATATATCAATTATTTTAAATCTAACAACTCCAAAGAGTCATTACTCTATATGTAAAGAGGCGTTAATGGCAGGAAAACATGTATATGTGGAAAAGCCACTTTCCTTAGACTTAGAAGAAGGGAAGGAATTAGTATCCTTAGCGAAAGAAAAGAATTTATTGCTTGGATGTGCTCCTGATACTTTCCTTGGAGCAGGTATCCAAACTTGTATCAAAGCAATTAGCGATGGCTACATAGGAGAGGTTATTGGAGCGACTGCTTTTATGATGTGTCATGGACATGAAAGTTGGCATCCGGACCCAGAGTTTTATTATCAGGTGGGTGGTGGCCCGATGTTTGATATGGGACCTTATTACTTGACAGCTCTGGTTTCGATGATTGGTCCGGTAAAAGAAGTTGTCGGAATGAATTCGGTTACATTTCCAACGCGAACAATTACTAGTGAGAAAAAGTTTGGAGAGGTAGTTCCAGTAGAGGTTCCAACGCATGTTACAGGGTTATTACGCTTTGAAAACGGAGCAATTGGTAATATAATTACAAGTTTTGATGTATGGGGATCCACCTTACCAAGAATAGAAGTTTATGGTACCAGAGGAAGCCTAATTGTTCCGGATCCTAACTGTTTTGATGGAGAGGTTCTTATAAAACAATATTTTTCAAAATCTTTTGAAACATTTCCATTAAGCAGTATCTATAATATGAATAGCCGTGGAGCAGGGTTATCGGATATGGCAAACTGTGTATTAAATCAAACAGATAATAATCGCGCCAGTGGAGAATTGGCTTGTCATGTGTTAGAGATTATGCATGCTTTACATACCAGTCAGGAGACAAAAGCTTATGTTGAGTTATCGACAAGGTGTAGTCCTCCAGAGCCTTTAGCTATGAATTTAATTAAGGGGAATATATCATAGTGTTGGTTTTTGAATCTTAAAATATAGGAACGCTCCGTATATATAGAACGAAATCCATAAGATATGTCCTATTTTTGATAGAATGTATAGCATACTAAAAAACTCGGATACTACATTACAGAGAATATATTTGTAATGATTAAGAATGGTATTAGGTAGGTAATATGATATGTTTCAACCGGAACGAGTGATTTTTGAAAAAGAAGCGTTACAGTATCCCTTAGGACAACAACTTTACCAAAGATTTTTAAATGATTCCAAGGTAGAGCTTTATGAAACAGCTGGAAATCGTGTTAGCATGCACATACCTGGTGACGGTTTATATGAGAAATATCGCACAGGAAAACAAACTTTGGTGGTAGGAGTTAAGAAGAGTTTAAAGTTTCAAACCTGCAAACCTTCTGCACATTATCAATTGCCAATTGTTAGTGGTTGTATGGGACAATGTGAATATTGCTATTTAAACACACAGCTAGGAGATAAACCATTTGTAAAAGTACATGTAAATATTGAAGATATCTTAGAGCAGGCAAGAAAATATACAAAGGAGCGTGAACCTGAGATAACAATATTTGAAGGATCAGCAACTTCAGATCCAATTCCAGTCGAAAATTATACCAATGCTCTCTCGAAATGCATCACATTTTTTGGAGCACAAGAACTGACTAGATTTCGTTTTGTCAGTAAGTATACTGAGGTAGATTCTCTTCTTAAATTAAATCATAATGGGCATACGGAGATTCGATTCAGTATCAATACAGAAAGGGTAATCCGTGATTATGAGCATCATACACCGAAGGCTATTCATCGTATAGAGGCAGCGGCAAGAGTGGCAAAAGATGGATATCCTGTAGGATTTTTGATTGCTCCGGTTTTTATGTATGAGAATTGGAAGGAAGAGTATACCAAACTTATTGAATATTTAGGTGAACAGTTACCTAAGAATCTAAATTATGAATTAACTTTTGAAGTAATATCCCATCGTTATACGTTAAGAGCTAAGAATAGAATTCTTGAGGTTTTTCCGGAAACCAGATTGCCTATGATAGAGGAAGACAGGATATTTCAGTATGGTCAATTCGGATACGGAAAATATAAATATACCAAAGAGCAATTAAAAGACATGGAGCTATTTTTTACAGAGGAAATTACAAGGAAGATTCCGAATAGTAAGATTTTATACATTATATAAATAATATAGGGATTTCGTTAAAAAGTAAGAGTTAAACGGTAGAACAATGAAAAATTATTGTGAACTACCCTTTAACTCTTTTCTTATATACTTGCTTTTTGATTCAGACACAAGTTATAATAAAACTAGAATTATAGTTGTAACCAACGAGAGTTAAGTGCGAGTAATAGTACATTGCTCTAAGAATGTCACGATGGAGTCATTCTTTTATGAGTAAAATTTAAGATATAAAAGAGTAATTAGTTATCTTGATTGATATGTATGCGTATACTCACAGATTGGAGTTATTATGAAGGTAACCTATATTTATCATAGTTGTTTTACAGTGGAAGAAGAGGATGTTGTATTAATTTTTGACTATTTTAAGGGGGACTTACCTCAGTTTGATAGCGAGAAGAAGATTTATGTTTTTTCTAGTCATAAGCATTCGGATCATTTCAGTAAAACAATATTTGATCTTGCTAAGGAGTATAAGAATATTTCATTTTTATTATCAAACGATATTAAAATGAATGAAAAATGTATGGAGCGAGTTCAAATTCCAGAAGAAGCAAGAGATAAAATACAATATATGCATAAGAATGAAACTTATAAGATATCGGAAGAGATAAAGGTTGAAACATTAACCTCTACAGATGAAGGAGTAGCTTTTGTTATAACCTTGTTTGGTAAGACGATATACTTTGCAGGAGATTTGAATTGGTGGACCTGGAAAGGAGAAACGGAAGAGGAATACCAAGACATGACAAATCGTTTCTTAACAGAAATAAAGAAACTAAAGGGGCGCCATCTTGATCTTGCATTTCTACCACTGGATGGAAGGCAGGAAGAAAGATTTTATCTTGGATTTGACCATGTTATGCGTGAAGCAGAGGTTATGAATGCATTTCCTATGCACTACTGGGAAAAACCAGAAGTAATTAAGAAACTAAAAGAAATGGATGTTTCAAAAGATTACAGAGATAGGATTTTTGATGTGGTGGAACCGGGGCAAGTGTTTGAGTGCTGTTAAATTACAGTTGCCCATCAATATCAAAAGATACAATTAAAAATTGAATTTATTATACCTGGGAAGTTGTTTTATTTATGTCGATATATTAATTATTTACGATCTTCAAGAGATTCAAGTTGTTAACATTTATGGTTTTACCATTATTAATAATCAAATTAATATAATCAAAATAAAATAATCAAAGCAAAATACAAAATCAAAGTAAAATATAGAAATAATAGAATCAAATAAAATAATAAAATAAAATAAAAGATGAAAAGGAGATTATATGAACTTTAAATTTGCACATAATAATTTTAACGTATTAGATTTAGAAAAATCCTTAGCATTCTATGAGGAAGCACTTGGACTAAAGGAAGTACGCAGACATGAATCAAAAGATTTCACATTAGTTTACCTAGGTGATGGAAGCACTAAGCATAGCCTTGAGTTAACCTATCTTCATGACCGAAAAGAAGCTTATAACTTGGGAGAAAATGAATTTCATTTAGCTTTTGTTGTGGATGATTATGAAGAAGCTTTGAAGAAACATAAAGAGATGAATTGTGTAATTTATGAAAATCCTGCAATGCACATTTACTTTATTGTAGACCCAGATGGTTATTGGTTAGAGATTGTCCCAACAAAAAAATAATTATTTTTCAGAGAAAATAATCAGAAGTAAATTTTACTGGTGATACTGAAAATTTTACTGGTGTAACTGAAAAAAGCCTTGACAATTATGAGAAGTTTGCATATGATAAGAAATAGTTAAATTTCCTGAAAAATTGTCGTAATTTCATAGGATAAATGTAGTGATGGAGAGGATTACATAAGTAACCTTGTCAGAGAGAACAATCCATTGGCTGTGAGGTTGTTTCAAGTAGTGCTTATCGAAGGTAGCTCCGGAACAGTGTTTCTGAAACTTTAAAAAGCGTGTAGGAAATGCCGGGAAGTCCCGTTACAGACGAGCGTTTTTGTTAGAAGATGCGAAAGAGGTGATTACTAGAAAATTTTTATTTGTCACAATCAGTGATAAGCTAAGAATAGTTCTAGGTCACAAATTAAGGTGGTACCACGGTCCTTCGTCCTTATCGGCGAAGGACCTTTTTTAATTAATAGGAAATTACCCCACGAGTAATCTCCTATTAAATAAAAAAACTCTCCGAGAGATGCGCACTCCGCTGACGCTTCGGCGCGACAAAGTGGCATTGCCCTGAATTTGTTGATTCGCGGAGCTTAAAGTGGCGAATCCACTTTGTTCATTTATTGGAGATTGCGTTGCAGAAGCATTAGGAACATTTTATATATGAAATAACCAGATGATAGTTTATTGAGTATTTTTAAAGATATTTATTTTAAGTAAAAATTTAATTTATTCTGAAATTCAGTTGAATTATTTTAAGATAAGAAAGGAGATTCTTATGCAAAAAGAGTTAGCAAAAACCTATGATCCAAAGGACATAGAAGGCAGATTGTATGAGAAATGGCTGGAGAAAAAATATTTCCATGCCGAAGTTGATAAGACCAAGAAACCATTTACCATTGTGATTCCACCACCAAACATCACTGGTCAGCTTCATATGGGTCATGCACTGGATAATACGATGCAGGATATTTTGATTCGTTTCAAGAGAATGCAGGGGTATAATGCACTTTGGCAACCAGGTACAGACCATGCTTCCATTGCAACAGAAGTTAAGATTATCGAGGCATTAAAGAAGGAAGGCATCGATAAAGACGAGCTTGGCCGTGAGGGATTCTTAAAGAGAGCATGGGAATGGAAAGAGGAATACGGTGGACGTATCATCGGACAGCTTAAGAAATTAGGAACCTCTTGTGACTGGGATAGAGAAAGATTTACGATGGACGAAGGCTGCTCCAAGGCCGTAGAAGAAGTATTCGTAAAGATGTATGAGAAGGGAATGATTTATAAAGGTTCCCGTATCATTAACTGGTGTCCGGTTTGCCATACTTCGATTTCAGATGCTGAGGTTGAGCATGAAGATCAGGCAGGACATTTTTGGTATATCAAATATCCGGTTGTAGGTACGGATGAGTATCTTTGCTTTGCAACTACGAGACCTGAGACGATGCTTGGTGATACCGCAGTTGCGGTTCATCCAGAAGATGAACGTTACATGCACCTCATTGGCAAAAAGGTAAAACTTCCTTTTGTTAATCGTGAGATTCCAATCATCGGTGACAGCTACGTAGAAAAGGATTTTGGTACAGGTGTAGTTAAAATTACACCAGCACATGACCCTAACGACTTCGAAGTTGGTAAGAGACATAACCTTCCGGAAATCAATATCATGAATGATGATGCTACCATCAACGCAAATGGCGGAAAATTCGAAGGTATGGATCGTTACGAGGCAAGAAAGCAAATTGTAAAAGAACTAGATGAGATGGGCTTACTTGTAAAGATTGAAGATTATTCTCATAATGTAGGTACTCATGATCGTTGTAACACAACCATTGAACCATTAATTAAGCAACAGTGGTTTGTAAAGATGGATGAGATAATAAAGCCTGCGGTAGAGGCTGTAAAGAATAAAGAAATCGAATTAGTTCCAGAACGTATGGAGAAAACATATTTTAACTGGACGGATAACATTCGTGACTGGTGTATCAGCCGTCAGTTGTGGTGGGGACATCGTATTCCAGCATATTACTGTGATAAGTGTGGAAAGGTTGTTGTATCTAAGACAGCACCAACTTCTTGTGAATGTGGGCATGAACACTTCACTCAAGATCCTGATACACTTGATACCTGGTTTAGTTCTGCATTATGGCCATTTTCAACTCTTGGTTGGCCAGATAAAACAGAGGATTTAGAGTATTTCTATCCAACCGATGTCTTAGTAACAGGTTATGATATTATCTTCTTCTGGGTTATCCGTATGATTTTCTCCGGTTATGAGCATATGAACGAAAAGCCATTTAAAACAGTATTATTCCATGGTTTAGTTCGTGACTCCCAAGGTAGAAAGATGAGTAAATCTCTTGGAAATGGTATAGATCCACTAGAAATAATCGACCAGTACGGTGCAGATGCGCTTCGTTTCATGCTAATCACTGGAAATGCACCGGGCAATGATATGCGATTCTATAATGAACGTGTGGAAGCAGCAAGAAACTTTGCCAATAAGGTATGGAACGCTTCCCGTTTCATCATGATGAATATGCAGCAGATGGAAGAGGCTGGTATGGACTCTAAAGTGACATCTGTGGATATGTCTACGTTAACGGATGCAGATAAGTGGATTATTTCTAAGGTAAATACCTTAGCAAAGGATGTAACAGAAAATCTTGAAAAGTTTGAAATTGGTATCGCAGCTCAGAAAGTTTATGATTTCATCTGGGAAGAGTTCTGTGATTGGTATATTGAGATGGTAAAACCAAGATTATACGGTGATGCTAAGGAAACAAAAACTGCAGCAATCTATACATTAAGAACAGTATTAAGCTCTGCGCTAAAGTTACTTCATCCGTATATGCCATTTATCACAGAAGAAATCTTCTGCACCTTAAAGGAAATGGAAGGAAGACTCTCAGAAGATGAGTCTATCATGATTTCCAAGTGGCCAGAGTATAAAGAAGAATTTAACTTTGCGAAGGAAGAAGAAGCTGTTGAGATTATCAAGGAGGCTGTAAAGGCAATCCGTAATGCTCGTACAGAAATGAATGTACCACCAAGCAGAAAAGCTAAGGTAATCGTAGTTTCTGATAGCGAAAAGATTAGAGAAATCTTTGCTAACAGTAAAGTATTCTTTGCTTCCTTAGGTTATGCAAGTGAAATCGTTATTCAAAACGATAAAAGTGGTATTGATTCCGATGCGGTTTCCGTTGTTACTGCAGCAGCTACTATTTATATTCCATTTGCTGACCTTGTTGATATTGAGAAGGAAATCGAACGTCTTAGCAAAGAAAAAGACCGTTTAGCAGGTGAGTTAAAGCGTGTGAATGGAATGCTTGCTAATCCAAACTTCGTAAACAAAGCTCCAGAAGCGAAATTAGCGGAGGAGAGAGCGAAGTTAGAGAAGTATGCTTCTATGATGGCTCAGGTAGAGGAGCGTTTGGCGCATTTTCAGAAATAACATGGATATGTATATATCATAAGTGTTGTGATTTCATATTATTTAAGCGAAGGAGTAAAGCCGTAAGGAAGCTTTGCTCCTTTGTTTGTCGTTAGTATTGAATCATACCACGTATTTCAATAATTAAACATACAGCTCCAAAAGCGTTTTTTATGAGAAATTGCATAGCAAATTTTCATGCTCTATATAATGGGATAGTACGTATAATTAGTTTAAATAATTACAAAAAATAAATAGAATATCTATAAATTTCTTATAAAAGAGAGAAAAAGATTGTTATGGGAATTAATGTAAAATAAGATCGACATGGGGAAAAATGTATTTTACAATAAAGCTCTAAACAAAATATATTTGTTTGGATGCTTAATAAGGCGAGACTAAGGGGGTGATAGTCAAGTTTATAAATGATGTATCAGTGTTGTACTTAGTTGTTTGCATTTAAGTACGCTATTGATGTAGTCTATTGTACATAATTAAAAAAATATTTGAATGAATTGCGACAATTCCAGAGAAATCTGTAAAAGCCACTACTTTTTACAGTAATAAGGTTGTCGGTGAACAGTATTTTCAGAAAAAGGACTTTTAAGACAAGTTATAGCCAGTGTACACTTAGGATTATACAAAAATATACGAATTATAGATAGCCAAGTAGAAAACGGTTGAGAAAGTAGCGTAAAATTTCTGAAATTTCTGGCGCTAATGATAAATAAGTTGAAATAACCACATAATAATGAATGAAAGGATAATACATCTATGCTTAAAAAAAAGATAATACGTTTTATTGCATCTGTAGCATCATTAATAGTGATAATGAGTTGTGTAATATATACAAATGTATATGCTCACTTTGGTGATTATTATGGCGGCACATATACTACATCAGCACCTTATAATCAAAAAAATCTGAAGTTTCAAGTTGAATCTTCAGCGCAAACAACGCTATTTACTTAATCTGTATATTCCGGCGCTTTTGATTGGGGTAATATTAGCAGTAATGTAAGTATAGGTATTGCCATTATTTCACCAGGAATGCCATCTTTAGGGTTTTATTCAGTTATAGGTAAGGTATATACTGATGGAACACTTGGCGAAACTGTACCTTATGATTCTAATGGAAATATAACTACACTGACAGGTAATTTCGGAAAAGTGACAATTTATATGAATACTAATTCGAATGCCTTTTCGGGTGCCTCTAATCCAACAACAGCAGCTACAAAAACATTTATTCATGAAGTAGGGCATGCTTTGAAATTAGCTCATCCTCTTAATGATTCTTCTGTTAGTAACCATATTTATGGTGGATTGCCATGTGCAGTAATGAATCAGGGATATCCTAATTCAACAAGTGTAGCATCAACCGTGGCTTCACACGATATAGATAATTTAAAAGCTAAATGGGGGAATTAAGAATGAAGAAAATTTTTGGAGTTATCATTACCATAATGATATTGTGTACTGCTGGTTATGCTATTCAACGAAATAACAAGATACATGATATTGAGGTTATTCATGTGGAAGGCGATAGGATAATTTATAATAATTTAACAGAATTGATGAATGCTTCAGATTTGGTAATCATAGGTGAATATTGTAAAAACACAGAACAATTGATAGAATATTCTTTTAGTGATGTATTCAATAAGAATATTATTACTGATATAACATCTTGTAATTCCATATCTGTAGAAAAAGTATTGAAAGGAAATACGGATGAGAAAACCATTAAAATATCACAGAGATATGGTATCGATGAAAATCAAGATAAGTTGATTACATTTAGTGAGATGACACCAATGAACAAAGGTGAACAATGGATTTTCTTTTTGTCATATGATGAAATAAATGAAACATATTGGTGCTCTGGAGATTATACTGGAAGATATCCTGTTCCAAATGAAAAAATCAATTCTATTTGTGATGAAGCTTCCACATTAATCAAGGAGCGGAATAAAATATTATATTCAAAAGAAAGAATTCCTGATTCTAAAATAGAAAGTAAGATGTTGAGTAATGAGTATGTTTATACTGATTTGAATGGGATAAATTATAGTTTACAGACAAAAGAAGTTGCAGAAAATGTAATTTCTGTGGATAACAGTATAACAAAATGTAGAAATAAACTAAAAGCTTCTGATTTTGGACTATATAGTTCAGATCTAATTAACATTGAATTATATTGTGAGATACTAAATACACTAGATTGTTCGTTAAAATAATGATATAGTTCTATCATAGATACTTAGATAAGCAAAAAGCTTAGAAAGCTGTTTAGGCGGTATAGGTTTTTACTAAAGATAAATGATTTTTTTATATTAACAGATTAACCCCCAGCTATGCTAGGGTGAATAAATAATCTTAAGTTAGTACTAAAAAGCATCAGAGTTTTTACGAAACATTCGTAAAAACTCTGATGCTTTTTTCTATCTTAACCGATATTTATATTGTATTTTATGAAAGTACTTGGGGGTGCTATTCATGAGTGATTGGTCAAAACCAACCAAAGAATTAATGTTTAAGAAGACAAAAGTGGATCTTCGCAATGAAAAAATGGAAGCATATATTACTCTTTATGCTCCAATAGGCAATGATCGATATACAAAAGAAATGATTTATGAGATACTACGTTTTCATCATGTTATTTATGGAATTGACGATGATGTAGTGAACAGACTTTGTGAAAAACCTTGCTATGGAAAGGATATACTAATAGCAAAAGGATTGAAAGAAGTTGATGGAAAAGATGGCTATTTTGTTTATTATTTTGATACCAGTGTTGACACAAAGCCAAGAATCATGGAAGATGGCTCGGTGGATTATCATGCAATGACAAGAATTGTTACAGTTTCTCAAGGTGAAATTATTGCAAGGTATCATAAAGCCATTCAAGGTACTAACGGTCTTGATGTATGTGGACGTATCAGAAAGGCTAAGATAGCGAGAGATCTTCCACCGCTAAAAGGAAAAGGGTTTAAATTATCAGAAGATCGCCTTATTTATATTGCACTGATTACAGGTAAAATTGAGATGTCAGGAGAACGTATAATAATTAGTAATGTCTTAGAGATTAAAGATGATATTGATTATATACAAGGAGATATTCATTTTAAGGGAGATTTGATGATATATGGCAATATTTCTTCTGGTAAGGTTGTGGAATCAGAAGGGAGTATTATTGTGCGAGGGCATGTAGAAGGTGCTATTTTAAAGGCGGGACGAGATGTTATTTTAGAAAGTGGAATGCAGGGCGCAGGGAAAGGTAGCATCACATGCGGAGGCTCTATCTCAGGGAGATTTTTTGAACATGTAGAGATGAAGGCTAAAGAAAATATTACAGCTAATACGATTATGAACTGTACTATGGTTGCTGGAAATGAAATTATAGTAACAGGTAGGCGAGGGGTATTGCTTGGTGGAAGTGCTTATGCAGGTAAAAAAATAACTGCATCCACCATTGGTAATTACGCTTCCATAAAGACAGAATTAGTAGTTGGAGTACGAGGAGCTTTCCATAAAAAGTTCTTGCGATTAGATAAACAAATCAAAGAGCTGAAGGAACGTCTTTCACAAGTAGAAGCTGCTATCTCAATGATAACTGAGCGAGAGATACCAGATAGTGTTAGTCCGCTTCGAGAACAGAAATTAAGATTAATAAGGACGAAAATCAACATAAATTCAGAAATTGCGGAGAAGGTAGATGAGTGGAGTGACTTAATGGAATTTATAAAGAACAGCAAAAGAGCAAGTATCGTTGTTAAGAAGTTAATATATCCAGGATGCCAACTTGCTATTAATGGGTTATCTATGGAGATTAAAGAGGAAATTGTTGCGTCATATTTTCATAGAAACGGTGATGAGATTGAGATGATACCGTTAACGTAAAACGATTGCTGTAGTTTTTTGCGATGAAAATAGATTGCAATCATGGACAGGTATACTATAATAAAGAAAAAGTCCTTATTTTTCCATATCCCCCCTTGTATATCACATCCGCAATCAGCTCTGATACTGCAATAAAATAGAAAAAGTACGCTTTGTGTATTTTTCTCTGTCATGAATAAGAAAGTGTGAAAATTGAATGTGATTTTTCACACGAACTACTTGATTTTTCGTGGTCTTCTCTGTATGATAGTACTATAATGCAGAAATTGTATGTAATAGAAGGAAAGTCAATGTTCTGTTGAAAAGAGGTATTCTATGATTAATTTTGATGAAGAAATAGCGAAATTTCAACCTAGTCTGGAAGTAGATCAAGCAGAAGAAGCAATTTTTAATAATGACTTGACGGATATCACAGACATGATGGAATCTATTCTGAATGAAAAGAAGGGATAGAGAAGTTTGTACAACGTGACCTTAGTCACAAGCTGGACAAGCAAAGAAAAGAGCAAGTCAGCAAAGAAGCGGACCATGGGGGGAATACGATGAATTGTCCAAAGTGCGGCAATGTGGTCGCAGTTCGAAGAAACAGATGTGAATTTTGTGGAAAAGATCTAACGATAGCAAGAAAAGCTGACCGATTATCCAATTCTTATTATAATCGTGGATTGGAAAAGGCAAAGGTTAGAGATTTGACCGGTGCTGTACTCATGCTTAAGAAAAGCCTAGAGATGAATAAGCGAAATATCAATGCTAGAAATCTACTTGGACTTGTATTTTTTGAGATGGGAGAGACAGTTGCAGCACTAAGTGAATGGGTTATTAGTAAACATTTTCAGGCAAAAGATAATGATGCCGATGTTTATATTGGTGCAGTGCAGGCGAATCCAACGAAATTAGATTCGATGAATCAAGCCATCAAAAAATATAATATTGCATTAGATTCAGCAAAGCAAGGTAGCGATGATCTAGCAATTATTCAATTAAAAAAAGTAATCAGCTTAAATCCGCACTTTATTCGTGCACTTCAATTATTAGCATTGCTTTATATGAAGCATAATGAATTTGAACGTGCAAGACGGTGCTTAGTAAAAGCAAATAAGATAGATTTAGCGAATACTACTACGTTACGTTATTTAAGTGAACTTAACCAGTTGGTAAGCGGAGGAGAGAATACGTCAGCACCATACTGGAGCGATGGAGCGATAAATTCTGAACCATTAGGAAGACCAATATCTCCAATCTCATCTTATAAGGAAGAAAAGCCAAATGTATGGCTCTTTATCAATCTTATTTTAGGTGTTATCATTGGTGTTTCTGTACTTTTTTTCTTAATTGTACCAACAGTAAAGAAAAATGCACAGCATGAATATATGCAGAAGCAACGTGATTTTGATAGCGAGCTTTTAGTGTATCGTACCAAACTTACCTCTAGTGAAAAGGAAGTCGAAGACTTAAAAGCAAAACTTGCAGAAAAGCAGAAGGAAATAGATAGTATTGAGATTCCAGAATACGATAAAAATATGTACGATAGTATTTTAAGTGCAGTATATCGTTATATTGAACTGGAATCCACCAATAGTTTAACGCCAGAAAACTCTCTTGAGGTTGCTGACTTATTATCAAAAGTTGAGAAAGAAAAACTTGAGAATCAAGATGCTGTTAAGTTATATGAGATGATATATCAAGAGATAGCTCCAATTGCTTCCAAAGAAGCAAAACAGCAGGGAAGAACAGCATTTGATAACAAAGACTACGAGAAAGCGTTATCTATGTTAACATTGTCTTATTCTATGGGTGACCCAGATGATTCTACCCTTTATTATTTAGGAAAGACATATCAAGAATTAGAGCAGTATGAGGATGCAAAAACGTATTATAATCAGCTCATAAAGGATTTTCCAAACTCTACCTTAGTGAAGTATGCAAAAGACCGTTTGAGTAAGTTAGAATAAGAAAGAAACGATTGGCAACATTGTTTACGTTGCATACAGATAAAAGATAAAAAGACATTTCTAGCAAGGAGTGTCTTTTTTTCTGAGTAGCATATGTAAAAAATTAACAGTAAGAATTTAAAATATAGAGAAAGGAAAGATTTTATGTATGGATTCTAAAGACCAATTTATGTGGTTGGATTATCAAAAAGCAGGTTGTGCAGATTTTGAAATTCTTAAATCTACTCTCATAATTCATATGAAGGAGGATTTGGATCATCATAGTGCCATTTTTATTAGGGAGCAAGCAGACAAGCTGATAGAACAAAAAAATGTGAAGAATGTTATATTTGATTTCAGTAAAGTTTCCTTTATGGACAGTTCAGGCATAGGTGTAATTATGGGGCGCTATAAAAAATTACTTCACGTTGGAGGAGATATTCTTGGTGTTGTAGGGGTATCTGATCGAATTGATCGTATTCTTAAACTCTCTGGTTTATATAAGATAATGAGACGTTATCAGGATATGCAGGAAGCTTTAATCGATATGTAATTTTCCGTATGTCACAAGTATTGTGATAATTTTTATGGAGGTGAAAAAAATGGATCAACAATTACAGAATAAAGAAGAGAGGGATATCATAACAATGGAATGTGATAATGAGATGGTACTCGAAATTGACGCTATATCAAAGAATGAAAGTTTTGCTCGTACTGTGGTTGCCGCTTTTACAGCTCAGTTAAATCCTACAATTGAAGAAATTGCAGATATTAAAACTGCAGTTTCAGAGGCAGTAACCAATTGTATTATCCATGGTTATGATAACAAAAAAGGAAAGATAAAAATTCACTGTGTCATAACGGGTGATGAACTAGTGATTGAAATCTCGGATCATGGAGTGGGAATAGAAAATATTTCTCTTGCGATGGAGCCACTGTTCACATCACGTCCAGAATTAGAACGTTCGGGAATGGGATTTTCCTTTATGGAAGCTTTTATGGACGAGTTAATTGTAAATTCTGAAGTTTCAAAAGGGACAACAGTCCGTATGAAAAAAATAATCGGTACTACATAAAATCTTTTGCCACTTTGGTAGAAGGGAGGTCATTTGTGGACACACTGGATTTAATACGTTTGTCTAAACAGGGAGATAAAGCAGCGAGAGACCGTGTAGTAACTGAAAATGTTGGATTGGTATGGAGTATCGTTCGAAGATTTATGGGACGAGGGCATGAAGCGGAGGATTTATTTCAAATTGGTAGCATTGGGCTTATGAAGGCGGTTGATAAATTTGATTTAAGTTATGAGGTAAAGTTTTCAACCTATGCAGTTCCTATGATAACAGGAGAAATAAAAAGATTTCTTCGCGATGATGGTATGATAAAGGTAAGTCGATCTCTAAAGGAGACTGCTGGAAAGATACGATTAATGAGGGAAACCTTAGAATCAAGGAATGGAAGAGAACCAACCATTGAGGAAATCGGAGAGGCATTAGAGATAGCAAAAGAAGAAGTCGTGATGGCTCTTGAATCAGGGGCTGAGGTAGAGTCACTGTATAAAACAATCTATCAAGGTGATGGTAATGCAATCTTTTTAATTGATAAAATTGAACAAACCAATGATACAAGTGAGGAAATGATTGATCATATGGCGTTAAGAGAAGTAATGGATTCACTTGAAGAAAAAGAAAAAGATATTATTCGATTACGTTATTTTAAAGATAAAACACAAACCGAAATTGCAAAGGAGCTTGGAATATCTCAAGTTCAGGTATCTAGGTTAGAACGAAAAATATTAAGAACAATGAGAGAACGTATGCTAGGTTAGATAGTGAATAAAAATTGATCTTATCTTATGAGTTCTATATGATAGTAAAGGAAAAACTCAAAAATATTAATTTCATGAATTACCTTTTTAAAGTAAGAGTAGTAAAGAAGTTAACTCATTTATTATGATGAACTAATAAAGAAGTAACTATTTACCAGCATATTATAAATAGAATAAGAGATAATAGTAACAGTTCACTTGGTAAAAGGAGGCTGTTGCAAATCGTGATTGGAATACAATAGAACCTATAATTTGTTCTGTTGCTATACCTTTTTGAGCGGTTTGCAACAGCCTATTTTCTTGAACAATATAAATTCGCTTAGACATCTGGTTAGGAGGAATAGTAATGAAAGCGAAAAAAATATGTGTTATGTCACTAATTGTACTTGCGGTTGCAATCGTTGTTGGATGTGTATGTTATTATACCCAGAATACAGAGCAGGTATTTGAAGGGACATTTATCTGCATAGACAAATTGTTTTAGGATGCGCAGGAATGGAGGTTAATATGGCAGAAGAGAAGAATAAAGTTTCAGCATCTCAGATTGCGAATGAGAAAAATCAACAAGAACGTGACAAACTTTATAATAAGTATGTGAAGCAGGTGACTCCAAAGCATAGTTGGTTCACTAATATGTGCAAAGCATTTGTATCTGGTGGTATTATCTGTGTTATTGGTCAGGGATTCATTAATTTGTACTCCTCTTATGGTGCTGAAAAAGACTTAGCTGGAGCTTATACTACAATGTCGCTAGTATTACTATCGATTATTTTTACCGGTTTTAACTGGTATCAAAAAATTGCAAAATTTGCTGGTGCTGGTAGTGTGGTTCCGATTACTGGATTTGCTAATTCCGTGGCTGCACCTGCCATCGAGTTTAAGAAAGAAGGTCAGGTATTTGGTATAGGATGTAAGATATTTACGATTGCTGGCCCTGTAATCCTATATGGTATCTTCTCTTCTTGGTTATTGGGAGTAGTATACTATATCTTTACATTGTTTCAGAAATAAAAAGGGATAGAAAGAAGGGACAGCTTATGACTCAAATGTCAGCCAAACAATCAAAGATGGTTGGTAAGCAAAGTATACAATTTACAAACCCACCTGCTATTATTGGATGTGCTTCTATTGCAGGGAAAAAAGAGGGTGAGGGGCCATTAGGTGCATTTTTTAATGTTGTTGAAGAAGATCCTATGTTCGGGCAAAAAACATGGGAAGAAGCAGAAAGTAAAATGTTAGGAATGGCAGTCGATGTCGCAATACACAACGCAGGACTAAAAAAAACAGATATACGCTACTTAGTTGGTGGTGACTTGCTAGGCCAGTTAATTGCTACCAGTTTTGGTATTGAAAATTTTGAAATACCGCTTCTTGGCGTTTATGGGGCATGCTCAACAATGGGAGAGTCTATCGTAGTTGCCTCTATGATCATTGATGGTGGATTTGCAGACAGGACGCTAGCAATCACATCAAGCCATTTTGCTGGAGCTGAAAAACAATTTAGATTTCCCCTTGCTTATGGAAGTCAAAGACCAAAAGCAGCAACATGGACAGTAACGGGGAGTGGTGCCGTAATCTTAGGTCATGAACCAGAGAAAGACAGTGAATTCGCAAAGCAATTTTCCCCAGTTATGATAAAAGTAAAAGGGGTTACTATAGGAAAAATCGTTGATTATGGATTAAAAGATTCCTTAAACATGGGGGCTTGTATGGCACCAGCAGCTTGTGAAACCATAGCGCAGAATTTAACAGATTTTAAGATACAGCCAGACTATTATGATCGTATTATTACTGGAGATCTAGGAGCGGTTGGTAAGGATATCTTGATAGATTTATTAAAGCAAAAAGGATATGACATAAGTAGTAATCATATGGATTGTGGAATTGAAATCTTTGATTCTGAAGCTCAGGATACTCACGCTGGTGGTAGTGGTTGCGGTTGTAGTGCGATTACTTTAACGGGATATATATTACAAAAGTTAAGGAAACGAGATTGGAACAGAGTATTATTTGTACCAACTGGTGCACTTCTTTCTACGGTAAGTTACAACGAGGGACAGAGTGTTCCTGGAATCGCCCATGCTGTTATGTTGGAATCTTGCTAGAAAGGAGAATACATGGATTATTTAATTTCATTTTTAGTTGGCGGTGCAATCTGTGCAGTTGTTCAAATCGTAATGGATAATACGAAATTGATGCCAGGGCGTATTATGGTCATATTAGTATGTCTTGGAGCATTCCTCGGAGCAATCGGTGTTTATCAACCGTTTACTGAATGGGCAGGAGCAGGAGCCTCGGTTCCTTTGGTTGGTTTTGGAAATGTTTTATTTAAAGGAATTAAAGAAGCTGTGGATAAGGAAGGATTTATTGGATTGTTTAAAGGTGGCTTTACTTCGTCTGCCGTTGGAATTTCTTCTGCTCTTATATTTGGTTATATTGCGTCCTTGATATTTAGTCCGAAGATGAAAGAATAGAAAC
>JAEWHR010000150.1 GCA_023387655.1 Bacillota bacterium | reverse complement strand
TCTAGTTTATCAATCCAAATCTTTTTTCTGTAGCAACTCTCAATCTGATACATACTGTCATCAAAATTGTTATAAGGAACTTCTACATTGGCATGTGGAATATTAACTGTTTCAAACAACGAATCATTGTAGGATGGTGAAATATAGGATTCCTCAAATTTTGGAGAATACCTCCAATCAAAATTAATATCAATCTTTCTTTTCATATTTGCCCCCACTAAAATTAAATTACATGTTTGCTAGCAACTGTGACAGAGTAAACCTTGCTTTTTCTTCCTTACTTATTCTCCAAAGAAAATAAAAATAGTTTAAACTGATGGGTTATCATTTCTCTTGAAGTTATTCCCTGTTCTTCATCAAGATGCTTTTCTCTGCTAAATACTCTCTGTTATAGGCTTAATAATACATTACTTATTGTCAAACCTGTTAATACTGGGTCAATATCCGGTCGAATAGAGCCATCTTCTATACCACTCCGTATCAACTCCTCTAGCATGTAATCATTACTTGAAATCATATTTTTGAAACGGTTAGTTAATTCCAAGTAAGGATATTCTCCTCTAAAATAATAGTCAAACTCACCTGAAAACTTTATAATGTGAAAAGAGCCCACACCTATGTGTGAGCATTTTAATTCTTTTGTATGATTACCAACATACCCATTTTGATAAAGTTTTTGTTGAATATTCGCTAATAGTTTTTCAGTAGTTTTATCATATCCAGCCAAAAGCCCGCACAATTATACTCATCAGATGAAATGCAAGCTTTTCATTTAGACTATCATCTTTACTTGCCTTTAAAGGTGTAAAATATACTTACTTCGAAATATTGGTGGTATGAGTACTGGAAGAAAAACATCTTATATTTATGTTGAAGGGCAATTGCTATTCACTATCAACTCTTACAAAATGATGGATTTTCTCAGCTCTTCGAATGTGCTTTTTATCTTTATTTGGAATTCTATTTCAAATTTTATCTATTTCTAACTCTTATTTCATTCACTAAATTTATTATTTATCCTAACAAGTGCTCCATTTGGTAAAGATACACTTTCAATGTTTATATTTTTTATATTACAAATATGATCAATCATATTTTTCACAAACTCTTTTTCACTCTGATCACTCTTTATATCGTAAATGTCATTTAATATTTGTAATGCTTGTTCGTCTCGTAAATAACGATACAAACCACTTCCCATTCTTATCACATCTGGTTTTTGTGGGTTATAATAATACTTCCAGAACTTCATTCTCTCTGCTTCAACTTTTGATAACTCGATTCGATAATAAGGATCTGCTGTAAGCTTACCCTCTTGTTCTTCATCTCCCTTATAAGCATTACTAACAAGAAATACCGCAAAAATTATTCGGTCCTCTTCTCTCATATCCTTGGTTCTAGTTGTTAGAATAGCTACCATATTTCTTGAGATTTCTCGGAATTTTCTCGATTCACCCTTCCTAACACCATTATTATTAAAACCAGCCATTACAACCCAGTTACGCATCATTTGAGATTCATAACAAACATACCCCTCACCATTACATTGTTTATCTAATTCTTCTCTTGTTATTTTTCCAGAATAATATTGATTGCATGGACATTCTTCTTGACTACACCAATCTCTTTTAACGTGTTCGATATTATATTGTATAAGTTTATCTGAGCAAGGTTTACGATATCCAAGTAATGTGTCGGTTTCTCCACCATTACAGTAATTACATTTAATTGCAATATTATTTCTATCTAAGTGTTTTTTAGAAGTTGTTTTGACCTTCTTCTTTTCTATCTCTTGTACATGAATATTGTTTAGCTTTTCTTGTTTATCTTTTTTAAGATTCTCCTTAAATACCTTGATTTCTTCATCAATCATAGCTTGTAAAGAGAAGTTTTGAATACTTAGATAGTTTTCAAAAGCTGTTGGATATTGAAACATCTTAGTACCATAAATATCGTTAAATTTAATCTTTATATTTTCATCACTTTGCTCGACAATTTCCCCAAAACCAAATACTTTATGTATAACACCATTTCCAATCAACTGCATACGTCTATCCCCTTTCATCATATAGTTTATTTACACCCAATTCGCCTAGTAAGCCAGTTTTTAATCCCTTCATTTCATGTTTATAACCTATGATTGTTCTAGCTTGCACACATATTTTGACTCATCAGCTCTGCCTGCTTAATCACAATATCAAGTGCACCAGCCGCTTGCTCAGGTGGATATTTGTATTTTCTAAGCAATCTCTTTACCTGTGTTCTCATATAAGCTCTTGCCGACTCTTTCTTATCCCAATCAACGGTCCTGTTTTTGCGAATCAATTCTGTTAGTTCATGTGCCATTTCTATCAGTGTTTGATCCTTCATTTGTTCAAGAACTTTTGGATCTGCAGCCAATGCATCATAAAATGCCACTTCCTCCAAGGTCAATCCTTTTGCATCACCCGCATGATACGATTCCGACATTTCTTTGGATAGTTTTAAGAGTTCCTCAATGACCTCAACACTCGTGATCAAACGATTGTTATACTTTTTCATCAGTTCTTGCATCTTCTCAGAAAATAATTTTGACTTAACAACACCAGTTCTTGCAATTACCTTAATGTTATCTTCTAATAATTTACGTAATAATTCAGCAGCAATGTTCTTATGCTTCATACGTCGTATCTGTTCCATATATTCATCGGATAAAATAGATATTTCTGGATTTTTCTTGCCTGCCTCTGCAAAAATATTATACATTCCATCCTCTGTGATAGCCTGCTCTAATAATTTAGTAATTCTTGAATTGATTTCATTGGTTGTGATTTTTCCATTCCCTGAAACTTTACAAAGTCCAGCTTTGATACTCTTAAAAAATTCAATTTCTTGTTTTAATTGCTCTGTCAACATACTTCTACATAAAGTTTCTGCTTGACTTAACGCAGTTGCTTCACGAATATAGATCTTCTTTTCTTCCTCTTCAAATGCAAAAGCAAATTCCAAACCATTGGTTAATGTTTGGTAGCGTTCGCGATCCGATGTTCCAAAAAATCTTGTATAATCAAAACCATAGAAACAATCACGCATGATTTCTAATTTCTCTAATGCAATCCCATAAGCTTGACTTAAATCTGGAATCTTGTCCTGATCTCGCTTTGTATATTGATTCAGTGCATTCTTTAAGTCTGCTGCCATACCGATATAATCAACAATCAATCCAGCTTCTTTATCTTTATATACACGGTTAACTCTTGCAATCGCTTGCATTAAATTGTGACCCTTCATGGGCTTATCTATATACATCGTAGCCATGGATGGAACATCAAAACCGGTTAACCACATATCGACTACTATTGCTATTTTAAACGGATGATTAATGTCTTTAAAATCGTAACCCAATTGTTTTCGATATTCTTTTGTACCAGTTAATTCATTCCAATCCTCTTCATCCTTATTACTATCCGTAAGAACTACTTTTATTTTATCATCCCAATTTGGCCGTTTCTCTAAAATGATTCGATAAAGATCAATTGCAATTCGTCTTGTCATACAGACAATCATAGCTTTTCCAGTTAAAACATACTGACGATCCTCATAATGCGCTATGATATCATCTGCAAGCATCGTAAGACGTTCTTTGGAACCGATAATGGATTCTATAGTAGAAAGATCCTGCTTTGATTTTTCAATTGCAACATAATTGCTTTCTTCACGTAGTAATTCATATTCCTTATCAATCTGTTTTAAAAGATTCTCATCAATCTTTAGTTTAGCCGTTCGATTTTCATAATAAATAGGAACCGTTGCACCATCTTCTACTGCCTGAGTCATATCATAAACATCGATATATTCACCAAACACTTCTGTTGTAGATTTGTCATCAAAATTAATTGGGGTTCCAGTAAATCCAATAAACGTTGCGTTAGGAAGCGCATCTCTCATATACTTAGCCATTCCATACTTCCATTTACCGGTTGTACGATCTAGCGTTCCTTCCAATCCATACTGCGAACGATGTGCCTCATCTGCCATGAATATAACATTACTACGTTCTGTTAAAACTTCCGTGCCTTCTTCAAATTTTTGAATCGTTGTAAATATAATTCCACCAGCTTTTACTTTCAACAATTCTTTTAAATGTTCTCTACTTTGTGCCTGTTTTGGTTCTTGACGTAATAATAATTTTGAACTAGCACAAAACGTACCAAAGAGCTGACTATCTAAATCATTTCGGTCGGTCAAAACAACAATCGTTGGATTTGAAAACTGAGGATTCGTTACAATTAATCCTGCATAAAACACCATGGAAAGACTCTTTCCACTCCCTTGCGTATGCCAAACAACACCGACCTTTTTATCGTTTTTCTCAATGGCTTGCTGCGTTCTTAACGCTGCCTTACGTACTGCAAAATACTGATGATATCCAGAAAGTATCTTTACCGTCTTACCATTGATTTCTTGAAAAACAATGAAATTACGAATTATATCCAACAAACGTTCTTTTGGTAACACCCCATGTAATAAAACATCTAAGTAATGCAGCTGTTCATTCACTGGAGATTCCCCATTGATAGATTTCCATGCCATGTATCTTGTAAAATCTGAGGTTATCGTACCAAGTCTAGCATCGAAACCATCCGATATAATGTTAAAAGCATTGTATTGAAATAAACTCGGGATATCAAGTTGATAATTTTTAATTTGCTTATAAGCATCCTCTATGGAGGTTCCCTCATTTACCATATTTTTTAATTCAAAAAGAACGGTAGGTATACCATTAATAAATACAACTAAATCTGGCCGTTTATGCTTTCGCTCAATTACTGTAAATTGGTTGATCACAGTAAATATATTTTTAAGTGGTTCATTAAAATCAATCAGTTTTACTTGATATGTTTTGTTTTCATCACCATCACGATATGCAATTGGAACGCCTTCAATTAAATACTTATGAAAAGATGCATTTAACTCTTCTAGTTTAACCAAACCTAAATTTTTAATCGTCTGAAATGCTTGTTCAACAATATCATGTGTAATGGATTGATTAATTCGAAACATAGCTTCTTCAAACAACTCAGTGATTAATACTTCATGATAATCCCTTCCTAAATCAGGACCATACTGATAATCATAACCAAGGCTTTGAAGTTCCTCTATAACTATTTGTTCTAGTGTATTTTCATTAAATGCCATGAAATCACCCCTTTATCATTTATTTTCATCTATAGCTTCTTTAGTAAAATAGGCTTCTTACCTATAAAAGTTAGTATATTTTCATTTACAAGTATTGCAGCAATAGCAGATGCATGTCGAGGTGATAGCATCCTAAAATTATCTCGTAAAAACATACCTAATCCATTCGGCATAGGGTTATCCATACTTGCACCAAGAGGATACCATTCATCAACATTAATAAAAAAGCCATCTAAAATTCTTTGGATACAACTTTTCTCTAAAGTAAATTTTAACTTAGCCCATTCTAGAATCCATCCCTCTTCAGAAACAGAATATGTTATCAACTTTCCATTCCCACTCAACGGTAATACTGATTTCATTAGTCCTCTCCTTTATATTCAACGTGTTAGATCAATGAAGAAAAAGCAACGCTTTTTTGAGTCTGTGGTAATCTAAATCCCAATTTTGTTTACTAACTTAATGAAACTCCAAAATAATTTATTGTTAATAATATAACGGAAATTTCAATTGTAAGTACTCGCAGCCACTTTTGAAGTTGAATCAACAATAATAAGTATAGGTACATTTTTGCCAGATGCAATTCGTGTTTGATGCTCATTTATGATTTTCTTAAGTCGGCCAGGGTTTCCGATGTCAACATACACGAATATTCTTTGTTGTGTGTTTTCAGCAATAGCATACTCTTCAATTTGCACAGTGTATCCGTGCAAGTATTGCCCATTTGAAGAAAGTTTTAGTTCACCGACAGTAATATCACCTCCACGACTAAATTTAAAGTCAGCAGGTCCACGTCCGGCATCTGGTTCAAAACTTATATCCAAATTATTTGCCTGTATGTAGTGCTTAGCACCTAAATGAATCAAACGTTGCACAACTTTCTCTCGCTTTCCTGATTCAGTTTCTTGAATAACGCACCAACCGCGATTATTTTCAACCCAGTCTTTAAAAATATCAAGTACATCTTCAGCGGCTTGCAATGAAGTCTTCGTACCTGGTATTTCTGCCAAAAAAGTAATATTGGATTTTTTCATCTGCCTGAAGATTGCAGCCGCAAAATAGTCTAAATCACTGCTAAGCTTAACTCTGGGAACCGTTGAACGTCGATATCCCTCAATGACACGAGCACATTTGTCTGGATCTTTAAAGATGTACTCTTTGAGATAATGCTTTTTTTGCCCAGAAGCCCACTTATACCACTCTTCACTTACAGCTTCATTAATTTCTTGACGGATACTCTCATTTTCCTGAATAACGCGGTCAATATCATCCCAACACTTTGCAATAGGCAGTTCTTGAAGTATATCAATTGGGAGAAGTAAAATATCACAATTTTTGTATGGGTTCATTACCAGTCCATCATTAAAGCATAAATCAGGATATAATTCTGTTGTTATTCGCAATTCCTGATTTATTCTCTTTGTATAATCAATAATATCCGGAAGAATAATTGTTGCCACCATATCACTTAAACGATCAGGACCGATGTTCTCTTCAAACAATCCTATAAGCTGAAAGATTTCCGGTTGCTTAGAACCTTTTTTTACAATATCAAAAGCATCATCTATTACTTGTTTCCTAAGCTGTGGACCAAACCCGGATCCGTATCGAGACTCAGAATAGCCAAGATTAATACCATTAACTTCTGAAAAGCTAAACGTCTTCAAAGCTGTATTATAAAACTTATCTCCCTTATGATCGGATATATCCAGAAGCATAGCAATATGACTAAAAAAGTTGTTAATTTTTTCGTAAGAGTCTTTGAACTCTGGAACTTTCGTAGATTTTAGTCTCACTAAGTTAATAAAAAAGTTACTGTCTTTGTCAATAATTGAATCAAAAACTTCCAACTCTTCCAATTCACCGTCAAGCCTAAAATAATCTGAAACAAAAGTGGACATATTATTTACCCCCTCGTCTTGCACATATGTTTTGTTTTACTTCTCATTGCGTTGTATAAATTACTATTTTACTGAAATCGTTATGGTCTAATGGGAAGTTATAATTGGAACAATCCCTTTTTATTTACTTATATTCAACTTCAGATAAATCAATTTCACCTGACATTAATTTAGATAATAACGAATCTCGTAGCATAGTTAGATTACTATTTTCGTTATTTAGAGACTTTATTTCAGAAAAAATAGGTTCCACTACAGAATTATATCTACTAATCTCATCATCCTTAAATAGTGGAAAAGGAATTTTTCGTAATTCAGTTAAGCTAATATATTTCTGTGTGCTTCCTGCTAAACACATATTAATATGATTTGTAATTTTAGTAGTTTTCAAGTATGTTAACGTAAAATACTGCAACTCTTTGGTATTAGAAGTTTTAAATAACCCAACATTCTTAATTGCATAATCAACAATATCTTCCATAACAAAAGATATTACGCCTACCGTCCCAATCATACTTAATAGAATGTCTCCTTTATCAACCTTACTCAATCATTTACCTTATCATAATCTTCTTTTCTTATTTTATTAGCGGCTGCTTTATTTACTCCATATTTAAGTAGATGTTTTGATGTAACTAAAGGAAATCCTTCAGTTACAGCCTTTGGTGAATCATGAGTACCATCTCGAACGTCAATTAATTCATTTATAGAAGAATATTCTACATTTTCTAAATCAAATGATTCTTCAAAAATTTTAGCAATTAATTCTTCTAAATTCGCATTTTGTTTATGTAATTACTTGTTGAGCCATACAATCTGAAATCGAAATTATTTCCACACCAAAACGATTCATATACTCTTTTGAGTATGACGCTCCACATCGAAACTTCCACGAGCAACCGTAGTCAAGATAAAACTTCTTTGCTTCTTCAATCTCAGTATCTACATATTCTTTTCGTTTAGAGCAATTAAAGCATTTGTCATCATACAACATAATAAAACTCTCCTCTTACTTAAACTCTACGCCCTACCACCTTGACATCTAGGGCATTTTCTTTGAAAGATGTCTGAACCATTTGCTTTATAATTAAAATCACATTTTAAGCATTTCATTTCATAGAACCATTGGCCAAAATCAGTACCTCTCTCTTCAGTTCGTCCGTTATTTCTTTGACTATTTCGATTGATATATCCGTTCTCCGTAGATTTTCCCATTCCAGTCCCCCACATCTTCATTTCACTTTAATATTCATTCATTTATGTACTAGGATAGAACTTGGTCTATCCGATGTATTTTTTATGAGCTAACTTTACATTATTTTGATTTACTATGGCGTAATGCATTGTAGTATCTATTTTAGCATGTCCTAGTAACTTCTGTACTTGCTCTATAGGCATTCCCTTCTCTATTGCAGAAGTAGCTAATGTTCTTCTAAATTTATGTGGGTGAACGCCCTTTACCCTAGACGAACCACCCAACCGTCTCAAACAACATTGGACTCCACCAATTTTTAATCTATTGTATGGATACTTATTACTTACAAATAAAGCCGTATTCTCATCCGTTCGAGTTTTTAAATAATCGGATAAATGAACTTTGGTTTTTGCATCAAAATATACTACTCTTTCTTTATTCCCTTTGCCAAATACAATGCATTCTCTATTATTAAAGTCCATATCTGATATATTAAGTTTTACTAACTCACCAACACGCATTCCTGTAGAATTTAAAAGATCAACTAATGCTAAGTCTCTAATATTAGCACATTTATCACGAAGTATTTCTATGTTTTCATCTGTCAAAGTGGTTTTAATTATTTTATCTTCCTTCACTTTATGAATCCGCCTAACAGGGCTTTTCGTTATATAATCTTCATTTTCCATCCAAGTAAAGAAACTAGAAAAAATTCTCCGTACATTATCTAATGTTACCTTACTTACCTTATTATCATTCTGATACTTTGCTAGATACGCCCTTATATCTTCTGTATTGATATCCAATATTAATTTATGGTTGTACTTAAAAAACTGTTTTAATGTCGCTTCATAATATATAATTGTTTGCGCAGAGCAACCTTCAATTTTTTTCGAAGATGTGTACATTTCCAAGTACTTATTATTAAGATTGTCCTCATTACCTACTACCTTTTGATAATCCTTCTTCTGAATCAAATCATAATAAAATAATGTTGCATTTAAAACATCGTTTAATTTTTTTAGTTGATTTACTGATAGTTCTGAGTCTAATTGGTCACAAACACTTTGTATTACCTCTTGTTTCATTGAATAGTACCTCTTTTCGTTTCTTTAAAGTATCGACAATGAAATAATTGCTTAATTCTAATGTTTAATTGTATATTATTAAAGTCTTCAACCATATTGTAACACAAGGTAACAGCATCAAAATGAATGAACATAGAATATTAGTATTTTATAGTACTTTCCGAACTAATAATTATTTATTAAGTATATCTATCAATGACTTAGACAACAATGCTCCCTTTTTAGCCTCATTGTTATCATTTTGATTCTTTAAGATTTCCTCAAATTCAGAATAAGCACTATCAAACAATAACATATTTAACATGGTATTAGCCAAGAATAATCTTGCTTCCAAACAATCCTTACTTTCAATCGCAGAATTAGTTATCCAAATGGCACGCATAAAGTTCTTTTCTTTTTTTGCTAATTTTATGAGCTTATTATAATCCGTCTCAATTAATGGGGCTGTACAATATATAGCAGACTTAGTAAAACCGATCTGATGTAAATCACAATCATATGTATTTATATAAGAGAACACATCATCTATTAAAAAATCAGTAATATCCGAAATGCTGCATATTCCATTAATATTATGTGGAAATAGCTCTATCGGTATAGTTAATCCAACGTCCATTGTCCATGAAGTATTTTCATTAAAACAAACCGCTTGGTAGGAGAACTGGTCATTACACAATGGTTGTAGAGAGATGCTCTTTCTCTTAGTTTGAAAACTTACATCTATGCTCCAACCAATAACATGGTATATATCCTCATCTTTCACAAGCCAGATAACATTCTGAGGTTAATCTAAAAACCTTTTTTCGATATTAGGTTCTTTGCCTAAATCGATATAATGATTAAAATTACACGCATAGGTAGCCAAAAGATAGTTCTTTAATTCTACTCCAATTAACACGCAAAATACCGTTTCCTTATTAGGATCCAACTGCCTCTTAACGTTACTTTGTGGTAAATCCTCGATATGCGAGAAATACTCTTCCAGAAACTGTTGATACTGCTTGGCGTTCGGAAATAAATTTTCCCTTTTTCGAAAAGAATAATTATGATCTGGATAAATTTGGTGTAAGTACTCGTGATAAATAACAGCTTTTATAATTTCCTTATCAATCTTATTATTATCAAGAAATTTACTAATTTCTATGATATTATCCCAATAGCGATATTCTCCAAAAGACCTTAATCCATTAAAGTTAGACTATCTTATTGATGGCTTTTATATTCATTATTTTCTCCATATTCTAACATGATTTCATCAATTAACTTGTCTAAATCATAATCCATTATATGATTCTCCTTTTTTATTATCATAAACCCACCTCATTCATATGGCACTTTATAACTAGTAGACATATCTTTATTTACTGAAGACTGAAATTCTAGCATATTAAAATAATTTGTCTTTTTAAATATACATATAAGACTTTTTACATTAAATGAATAAAGCAAATCTTAGCTTGAGTAGGCGTACTATAATTTATATTTGACACGTAGCGTCAACGAAGAAAAAGCAACGCTTTATTGAGTCTGTGGTAATCTAAATCCCAATTTTGTTTACTACTATACTTACGCTATTTCAATAATTGTAATATATAAAACTTTCAAAATCTATAAAATCGGAAATGCACATTATAAACATAATGGGAAGCTAAGCAAATCTACTCGACTTCCTTGAACGTAGATCCATCATCAGACCAAATGATTTTTTTCTCAGTACCATCTTTATAAAGAATATGGCCGGTTCCAGTTAAATGGTCATTTTGCCATGTTCCTTCATATCTTGTGCCATCTATTGTTGTCGATCCATAACCAGATAGTTTCCAGTTTGTATTCCAATTACCTTCGTCAATTCTGCCATCTTTGTGATAATAAATTCCATAACCATTCGGTTCATCATTTATAAAATTGCCTTCGAACCTATCGTTCTCGCTTGATATTAAAACACCGTATCCGTGACGCAATCCATCAACAAAGTCACCTCGATAAGTTTGAATTACATTACTATTTCCATCAGTTATAAAGAGGATTCCTTTCCCATGAAATGTGCCATTATAAAATTCTCCGCTATATTGATGTCCACCAAAGCCCATAGCGTTATTACCAAAAAAAACGACCTCATTGTATCCGTTTAAACAATCCGTGTTTAACATTTGGAAGAGGTAGACGCCCTTATCATCATTTCCATAATACTTCAATCTTTCATCTTCTATTAAATTAGGCTGATAGGTCTTTTGGTCATACATATCAAACTCATCATATGTTGATTCATAGTCTTCATCTATTTTTTCAATCGAAACTATATTTTCGTTAAGTCCTACCAATTTTGCAAACGCGTACATATGTCGTTTTTTTGTTACTCCATTTTTATAACTAAATAGTACTTCACTCCCAGATTTGATAAAACCCCATTCCCAAAATCCTTCATATTTATCACCGTTTTGAAAATGCATTACCCCTTTCCCGTGTTTAGCATCATTACTCCACTCTCCTTCATAATAGCAACCGTTTTCCATCTCAAGTATACCTTTTCCTGAGCGCTCTCCATTTTTTACTTCGCCTTTATAAATATCATTATTTGGCATGTTTAATATTCCAACACCAGTTACCTCACCTCGTGTAAATTTACCAGTATAAACTTTTCCACTTTCAAAAGTATATACTCCTTCTCCATGCATTTTATTCGACACAAAGTTTCCTTGATAAATATCACCATTTTTGTATATATACTTTGCTTCCCCTTCTATTTTACCCACTTTAAAACTTCCCTCAATTATATCACCATTCCACTTGAATAATTTTCCTTCGCCATCCGCATTAAAATTCATAATCAAACCTGTGTATGTGAAATTAATACATTTTACTGTATATTCATTTGGAATTACTAATGGTTGAACATAAGATACTAATAGTACCACTAATCCACTTGTACATAATGCTAATAAAATTTCTCCAAACAAGAATATCGCAAAGTTTTTGTTATCTTTCTTATGTTTGTCAATCAAATTCTTCCAACAATAAAAAAGTAAAACTATAACAATCAGTAAAACGAGAATCAATATTACCAACATATTTAATATACCATGAAATAGATTATATTCCTGATTGAATAAGAAAGGGGTTATTATGGATAGTATAACTAATAACAAAAGAAACGGCAAAAAGATTCTTTTTATAAGAGAATTTGATTTTTCTCTATATTTTTCAAAAACCACTTCTTTAGAATACATAGATTTTGATACATTAATTGTTTTATAATTTACCGAAAGCCACGCTTTTGCTTGAAAGTTGCTTTGTGAGTTCCACCACCACTTTGGGCTCTCTTTAGCTTTTTCTGGCAATTGACCATCAATAATTTTTTCTATATCCTCAAATGATAAGACTACTTTTGAATCACTTGAGCCATTTAAATATCCTGTTAGTTTAGATAAATCAATTTTTTTCATAATTTCCTCTTCAAGAATACTCTTTTCTATGCACCCTTATTATTCTCGGGCCCATTATTGCTAAAATCTGAAGCTTAATTACTTAATTAATGTATTATATGTAGCGTTAAAAGTAAGTCATTATTTTACTTCTAAAATCTCAATTTTACTTACTTCCCGCCACTATGTTTAGACTAATGTACTCTTTTCCTACAAACATTAGGGTTTTGCATTAACGACTTTAGTTGAAGGCTTTTGTCCCACTTTACCATACCAACAGCTTTTATTTTTCTTTAATCCTTCAATATGTTCTTGAATACAATTTTCTTTTAGCTTATCAATATATCGAAGCACTAAAATCTTACCTTTTGGTAGCATCTGATTACCTCACTCCAAGTTTATATATAGTCCCAATTAGTCAACAAATATCTAGTTCTAATTCTGATAGGCTAATTTCACCAGACATTAGTTTTGGTAGCAGGGTATCTCTTATATCGGATAACTTTATATTTTCTTCTTTTTTGGCCTTTATCAGTTCAAATAAAGGATTAACTAATTCCGTAAATTGCTTATTTACAGAATAGTTCGGAATTAGTATTTTGGTCTTTTTAAAATCAGGTACTGTTAATTGTTGTTGCGTTGTACCTGTTCCTGTTATATTAATACTAGACAAAAATAAATATAAGTATTTTGCAGAAATAACATCTTGTTTAGGCTCTAATGATATTAATCTTACTATTGGCACATACGGCTCTTGTCTTAAACATACAAAGCCTATCGTTCCTCTAGCTGAAACAGTTACAGCTTCCTGAAGTATCTTAGCTTTATCTGTATATCCGTATAAGCCTTCTTTGTCTACACCATTCGAATATATTGGAATAATGCAATCATTTTCAGGCACTTGTGAAACCTGCTTTGGTTTATCGCCGCCAGCACTCATATTAGTAACCTCTTCAAGTGTTAATTCCGCCCAGCCTTCTGGATATTCACCTACAATACTATCTTTAAATGGTTCAAAGTCTATAAACCAATTTTTATATAATACCCTCGCCTGTTCAACTAAATTCGCATTTAGCTTATTATTAACCTTAATTTTTTCATCTATATAACAAAGAATTGTAGCAATTTTTCTTTGTTCTTCTAACTCTGGAAAATCAAACTCCATATTAGCAATTAGATCCGTCTGAACTCTTTGTCTTCCACTTGTTCCAGTCATTGATTTAATAGCTATTTCTCTGAATTCATGCGTATTAATAAAATAATAAAGGAATTGTGAATCAGAGACTTCTAACTTACCTCTAAATACAATGTACTCAGTTGACCCAAATGCGACCTCTCCCTCATCTAAAATGTCTACATATCCACCTTTTCCATTTTCAAGACATGGTGTGATACGTGCCATTAAAGTGTCACCATTTTGAAACTTTGTACCACCATTATATTCTTCGATTCTATAGCTATTTATAGATTTACCAAAGATCGGCAAATCTGTCATAGCTATCTTCTTTGCTAATTGTCCTTTTTTTAAAGTTACTCGAGGATTAATTTCGCAAAAATCACTTAATTTCATTCGCATATTGTCACCTATCCATGATAATCATAATATATGTTTCTTTGTTTCTAGTAAGCTAAACTCTCATTAACTTCTTACTGATATAATCAACCAATGATCACTTTGATTTTACATTTTTTTTTTAGTGTTCTAAAAGTAAGTTATAAGCCATCGTAACATTTTCATCCCATCCCAAAAAAGTAAAATAGTAATTAGAATTTGCAGGACGTTTGAACGGATCCAACGGTGGATTCTCTCTTTCCACTATCTCTTTATAGAAATAGGTTTCAAGTATATATAAGGCTGCAAGAGCATTAAACGTATTACCTAAATTTGCTTCTTTTTCATTATCGTTTGTAAGTCTTGCATGCTTAACTTTATTATATGAACTCCACCATGACGGCGAAGTAGTAGTAGTCCATTCTTTCCACGGAGCTAACTTGAAATTATGGTTATCTCTCAGCTCTATTTCAGCATCTACGAAACCTTCCCATCTAGGAATCAATCGTTCTGCATAACAAAAAATGTTACTTCTAGATACTGGGTTACCTATGAAGTCACATATTAATTTACATTGAACATCAATTTCAGAACAAATTGTTTGAAACTGCTTGACTAGTTCATTTGAATAAGTGTTGAAGTTATACTCATCAAATGATACAAAGTTCTCATATTCAAAAAAGTTTCTTTCTAACATAAGATAATACTTCCAGCATTTTGATATAAAAACACTTCTATCTATTTATCTCACCTACTTTCTTATGTAAGCATAATGATGATTTGCTTATCATACATTCTTCAATTTATATCTCAAATCCAATACTCGCCAAAGCTTTTCGTATCTTTTCTTCTAACTCACGAGACTCCTTGAACTGTTTGCTTATTTCACTTGTAAGTTGTTCCATCTTTTCTTCAAAAGGAACACCATCATCTTCTACTTCTTCAATGCCTACATAGCGTCCTGGAGTTAAAACGTAATCATTCTCTGATATTTCATCGATTGTTGCAACTTTACAAAATCCCTGAATATCCTCATATCCATCTTCTTTTCTCCATGAATGATAGGTATTTGCAATTTTCATGATATCCTCTTCACTTAACTCACGCACTCTCCGGTCAATCATATGACCAAGATTTCTCGCATCGATGAATAATACTTTGTTTTCTGTAGTCTTTGGCTTACCTTTTCGCATAATCCATAAGCAAACTGGGATTCCCGTTGAATAAAATAACTGACCTGGCATAGCTACAATACATTCCACTACGTCACTTCGTAACATATTTGCACGGATCGTACCTTCGTTCGAAGTATTGGAGCTTAACGAACCGTTTGCAAGTACAGTTCCACATACACCACCTGCAGGGTTTAAGTGATGTAACATGTGCTGTAACCAAGCATAGTTTGCATTTCCAACTGGCGGAGTTCCATATCTCCATCTTACATCTTCCTGTAATCGCTCACCACCCCAGTCTGAGATATTAAATGGTGGGTTTGCTAGGATAAAGTCTGCCTTTAACGATTTGTGTAAGTCCTCGTGAAAGGAATCTGCATTATGAGGTCCTAAATCTGCATCGATTTGTCTTAATGCAAGGTTCATTTTAGCCAATTTCCAAGTGGTTGGGTTACTCTCCTGACCGTATACTGAAATGTTTCTAATATTACCTTGATGTTCCTTTACAAACTTCGCAGACTGACAGAACATACCGCCACTACCGCAAGCAGGGTCAAATACTCTACCCTTATATGGCTCTATAATTTCTACTAATGTACGTACAATACAAGAAGGAGTATAGAATTCACCGCCTAATTTCCCTTCTGCACTGGCAAATTTGCTAAGAAAATACTCATAGACTCTTCCTAATACATCTCGCTCCTTTGCAATATCCGTACCAACTTCAATGTTTGTAAATAATGTAACCAGCTCACCTAATCTGATTTTATCAAGTTCAGGCCTAGAATAGTTTTTATTTAATACACCCTTTAGAGTGTTATTCTCTTTTTCAATTAACTCCATTGCATGATCAATTACCTTACCAATATCAGGTGAAGTAGCATATGCTTCAATTGTACTCCATCTAGCCTCTAGTGGTACGTAAAAGATATTTTCAGCAGTATATTCATCTTTATCCTCCTCAAAACCAGAGCTTTCTTTTACTAACTCTAAATGTTTTTCATTAAAAGAATCAGATACATATTTTAAAAAGATAAGTCCAAGTACTACATGCTTGTACTCAGCAGCATCCATACTTCCACGTAACTTATCTGCAGCTAGCCAAAGTTTGTCTTCGAAACCTACATTTGTTGTTCCTGTTGCCATTTTAAATCTCCTGTCTATTATCTAATAAATTTTATTTAGTATAATAATTGTTGTATTAATTGTACCATTTATTATATTTTTTTACAATTAATATGTAAATTCTACACAAGTAATTAATAAACTTAATGATCTACGTTACGGCTTATTATATTCCAAAGCATCCCCCAAAGTTCAAAAAGACCACCTTATAATGCATACACATTCTAAGATAGTCTTTTAAGAGACTGTGATATTTTATATTTAGATAATATCAATTACCAACTACCACACTCTATTGTTTTTTCTTATTCTCAATAAACTCATCTACCACCACTTTTACTTCTTCCACAATTTGAACACATCTTATAGCATCTTCCTCATTAACCATAATAAAGTCAACTCCTGGATATCTAGCATCATAGTAAAAAGATGATAAAAATAGTAAATCATTTCGATTCAACTGAAATTCGGGATGAATTCTATTTATTGTTAGATAAATTGATTGCAATTTATGAGAGCGTAGAATTTCTCTTGGATCTTCTTCCTGGCAATAACATTCTATGATATGTTTTAGTAATTTTTCAACGATTTGTTGTGCTTGGATAGCTAGAGGATTGTTATAATCCGGATGAATCATGTTTTTATATTGCATAAAATATTGATAATCTCTTTCTGCAATATCATAATAGCTTTTACCATTATTCATTTCATTCAACTCCTTTTCCAAAGTAAGAAACTGTATTTTCTTAATTCACTACTAAAGATATCCTGAGATTTTAAATAAGACTCCATTGTATAAAATACTACATCAGTAGATACACCATCCAACGGTTCATCCAGTGTTTCCTGTATTTCTCCTCTAAGAAAACGGTTTTCTAACTTTTCTTTCGTTATTACTAACAAATCGATATCACTAGATGCTTTATACTGCCCTGTGGCACAACTACCGAATACTCTTATTTCTAATATATCAGAAATACACTTATTTAGTAAAAAATCTAAATCTTGTTGTAGTTTGTTATGAAATCTGGCAGGGAGATTTAATTTAGAAATCACCTTTCTTGTTTCATCTGTAATAAGTTGCACGAAATCACCCTCTTTTCCATTTCAAAAAGTCTATATAAGTCAACTTCCAATCACTTCATATACACAGATTACCATAGGTTGCTTTGCTTTTCAATATAAAACGAGCCGTTCTAACTATTCAACTAAGTTCATCGATAAAATATGACGGGTTAGCCAAAATCCATACAAATGGATGGTTTGCACTTGTCCCTGAAAAGCTTTAAAGTTCATAGAAACAATTAGAATAGCACTTCATAATGTTATCAACATAATCAATTAACAGTGTAGTATGAGGTGTCAACGCTTATAGTTTTTCAGTCGTTTTATCATATCTTACCATTACGCATAGAAATTTATCTTAATACTTCCAGCCTGATTTCTTTTTTATATTAAACTACATATTTCCGATATTCATCAAGGACTGCTAAATCCCTCGCTTGCAGGAATTTTTGCTGCAATGTTTCATGCGCCGAATTAAGTAAGCGTTCGTGAGCTTCTTCAATACAATACCAGTTATAACTTGTCATACTGTCTTCTTCATCTTTCGTCAATTTTATATCTACCTGCTCACCTGTTTTTTCTGTAACATAATAAAAGGATTCCTGTGTGTAGTTAAGAACTCCTCTGTTTTCATATATGTAACCCAACTCTTTAATAATCCTACAAGAGCATCCTGTTTCTTCCAAAACTTCTCTTCTTAATGCCTCCTCAAGACTTTCTCCATCTTCGATACCGCCGCCAGGGAATAAATACACCTTATGCTTCGCCATATACATTAATGCTATTTTATCTTCCTCATTTTTTAATATTGTGCGAACAGTACGACGTGGTTTTGATTCTGATATTATGTCAGAGTCGATGAAGCATTTATCTGTTATTGATTTAATTAATTTCATTTCTTACTTCTCCTATAATGAATTATATGATTCTATAAATATAGATTTCCAAAAAATATTTAATAAAATGTTTCAATTTCCGTGAGATGATTCTCTTGGGTGTAATACCGTAATTCCTGATATACTCGATACATGGTAAAGCATTATTTATCTCCCTTTTCCAAATTTCCTAATGTTTATTAGGATACAGCTTAAAATCACTACCATATTGAAAAGCCAGTTACGTAAAACAAAGAGAATTTATTCTAACGAACATATCGACACTTTGGATAATTCGAACATCCATAAAATTGTTGTCCTGCATTCATTCCCTTTTTAGCAGTTCGTAATACTAACTGAGCGCCACACTTAGGGCATATCTGGGGTGCTGATATATTTTCATCAGTTGTGTTATTAATGCTTATATTTTCATTATCTAAATTAGGAGTTTTATAGTTCATTTTTATGTTATGGACATGTTGAAGCTTCTGTTCTTCAGTTATCTGTGTGAATGGATATAATTTATTATATAATTCATTTATTTCTTCCATACTCAATTTACTACTTTGTAAGTTTTCTGCTTTATTAACAGCATTTACTATCATGTGTCGATTTATCACCTGTATGTCTTGACTAGTTACATTAATCTTTTTTAATGTACATCTTTCAGAAAATGCAATGATAGAATAAACTGGAATATCCTCTCCCACTATGTTACGCAACCATTTAATATGTACATTATTTTGTATGATCGGATTAAAGAAATATTCTTTATGGGACCGGCCTCTCCCCTTTGGTAATACTTGTGTCCAATTTTTAGCTTTTTCATCTCCAAAAATCCAACCACTGTAATTTTTACTTTCAAATACATAGATTCCGTTGGAATTAATAAGAAGTACATCAATCTCTGTTGTTTCTCCATTTTCCTTTGGTAGATAACAGTTAAACAGAAATTTCCCTCCCATATTTTCATGATTACGAAGTCGATTATAAATCTGGTATTCCCCATTCCGACCCGCATCAAATATTGTAAACAAAAATGAATTATGAGTTATCTTGTAGTAGCTTCCTTTTTTGAATCGGTTATTCTTAGAAAAATATATTCCAAAAATTATTAGTATACTTAAAAATAATAGCATATAATTTTACCTCTCCTTAAAATACATATAATTCTAATTAACTTGTATTCACTTAGCAACTTGACATTAAAACAATTCATTCACTACATCCTGAAAAATCATATCTACCGTTATATCCAAACTAGATTCAGTAGTTATTATCTTTTCTGGGATAATACCAATGTAATCTTTTTCATTCCACCAACGTTTCATTTCTCCTTCTCCAAATTCATTGCAATTAGGTTTAGTTTGATGGCGTTTTAGCGTCTCCTCAAAAGGTATTTCGTAGTAGTAAGCATAAATCTCTTGACCAAATTCCTTTTTGATTTGTTCAAATAGTTCTCTATACCACTCCGCTTTTAAAATTCCTTCCAAAATCACAACATCACAGTTTTCC